>CAMNHD010000419.1 GCA_946538875.1 uncultured Treponema sp. | reverse complement strand
AATCTATGTAAAAAGAATGCCAAAGTGACGGGAGGAAGCGGAACGGGGCTGCGGTCAGAAAACCGCAGTGACCCTTACAAGCTGCTCAAGACTTATACTTTCCAGACTGCAGAGCTGATCCTTCCCGTCAAAGTCAGGCCATTTTTCAAGATAGCATTCCTGATTCTTCCGCAGAGGATCTATCACCAGCGTAAAATCCTGCGGAGTGTTTCCGAAACGCCTGAGACCTACTTCCCAGCAGTGCCCCGGCCCAAGGTAGATATTGTCCGCAACCAGTTTTCCATCCTTATATAAAGAAGCGCCGTTACCCGTGTAGCTGAACCTGAGCAGGACATCCTGCCTTACCCCAAAGTGGTCATCTCCCCACCCGTCAACATGCACCTGAACGCTGAGCCTGCCGTCATCCTGTGAACGGCTGTAAGTAAAGCCAGGCTTTGGCGGAAGTTTTGCGGCGTAAATAAATTCGTGCTCACCCGTGCGGACAAAGCCGTCCGGCACCTGGTCAATGTCGGCAGAAAAACTGGGGATTCCTCTTGATTCTATATGCAGGAGCATTTCCTCTCCGTCCTGATCAGCATAAAGCATGTCACGAGACTTTACAGTGCCCAGATGCTCTGTGACAAGCCGGGACTCCGTGTCCTCTGTTTTTGATGAACCGCTCAGCACCACTGTCCAATACCTTTGATTGAACCCGTCCACATTCATTCCATAGACAGCCCATTCACCGTCAAGGACTTCAACATGCACAGTCCCCAGACCAAGCGCGCCAAGATCTACATCCTGATGGTGGCAGTACAGCTCGTTGTGCCTCTGATAATTGTTCACAAACAGGAAAGCCTTGGTCTTTTCCTTATTGTATCTGACACTCCACCGCAGATGCTTGAAGTCAGTCGGAACAACAGGATTCTCTGGCGGAATGTAGGTCTCCATTGCACAAAGGTCCTCACCATTTTTATGGACAAAGGCAGCTATCTTCTGCAGTGCAAAAAAAGTTGCGCTGGGATAGCCCCACTCACCAAGCGGTGCCATAAAGTCGTAAGTCTTGACCGGCAGATCACAGAAAGAACCGGAGGCCGTTGTCTCCTGCAGGGTGCCAAGTTTTCCGTCGGGGTTGGTACCGCCATGATACATGTAATAGCCAAGCAGATTACATCCGCTGCCAAGTTTTGCAATGCTCATGGCGGCAATATCCGTTGCAGTCGGAACAGGGCGTCTCTTGTACGTCACCTGCAGCCCGCCTCCAAGCTCAGCCGTCAGGTAGGGAAACTTGTCCATGTCAAAGCTTATGCCTTCCCCCAAGCCATAGTCAGAACCGATTGCATGGTCGTTGCGTTCATAAGTAAAAACAAAATTTCCACTAGGCTCAATTTCCGTGGTCCGCTGATCCCAGGGCGCATCACAGTAACCGCCCATCACCGGGAGAAGTCCGCCAGTCACTGCTCCGCCCCAACCAGTTGCAGTCCACAGGGGAACATCAAAGCCTATTTCCTCAAGCATGGCCTTCAATGCAGCAATGTGCTTCTCTCCTTCCGCTCCGCCGGCACCACCGCAATGCCCCAGTTCATTTTCAACCTGAACCGCAATCACAGGGCCACCGTCCTTGTTGAACAGTCCTTTTACCTGAGCATAAATCTGTTCATAAAATTTCCTTACTTCCGCAAGGTAAGCTTCGTCATTGGTACGGCATTTCTCACCGCATCTTTTTACAAGCCAGTCAGGAAATCCACCGTTCCGTACTTCACCATGAATCCAGGGACCTACGCGCAGACACATAGTCAAGCCGCATTCCCTGACAGTCTCGACAAAGTGTCTAAGATTTCTAAGCCCGGACCAGTCCCACTCACCTTCCACTTCCTCGTGGTGAATCCAGATGACGTATGAACTGACAATGTCCACACCTCCGGCCTTCATCTTTAGCAGAGCTTCTTTCCAGTACGCAGCCGGATAACGCGAATAGTGAATCTCGCCCATAACAGGAAACCATCTCTTTCCGTTGCGGACAAGGCTCAGACTGTCATATTCATAAGTATTCATATTAATTCTCCACAATAGTTTTTATGTTCTGGCATTTTTTCACAGAGATTACAATCATGTCAGTTCAGGCAGCTTTGATACTCCGCCACCGGAACTAAAAAGCGGAATTAAATCCGGGTGGGCTACCTTACACGGACAGTGACTCCGCTTATTCCTTGACGCCACCAGAGCCCATGCTCATCATCATCGCCTTCTGGGTAAACAGGAAGAAAATCACGAACGGAACAGCAATGACTAGGGAACCTGCCGCAAAATTCGTGAACTCATTTTTCTTATCCGTCACAAAGGCAAACAGTCCAAGCGCAAGTGTCTGGTTTGCAGGCGATCTAAGCACCATCTTGGGGAAGATAAAATCCATCCACGGACCAGTAAAGCTTGATATTCCAAGGAAAGTTATTATAGGCTTTGTCACAGGAAGGATAATCGTGCTGTAGATTCTAAAGTGACTGGCTCCGTCGATACGCGCCGCCTCGTCCAGGTTACGG
>CAMNHD010000418.1 GCA_946538875.1 uncultured Treponema sp. | reverse complement strand
AAAGAGAATCAATCTTTCTCTCAAGCACTTTACAGAAGATCCGTGGGTTCACTTTGAAGAAAAGTACCATGTAAATGACATCGTTAAGGGAACTGTAACAAAACTCACTGAATTCGGTGCTTTCATCGAGCTTCAGGAAGGTATTGAGGGTCTTGCACATATTTCCGAGTTCTCATGGACAAAGAAGATCAGCAAGCCGTCTGATATGGTAAAGGAAGGCGATGAAGTTGAATGCATGATTCTTGGTTATGACATTCAGGCCGGCCGTGTCTCACTTGGCCTCAAGCAGGTTACAGCAAACCCATGGGATTCCATCTCTGAAAAGTATCCTGTAGGAACAAAGCTTACCGGAAAGGTGGTCAAGCTTACAAACAGCGGTGCATTCGTTCAGCTGGAGGAAGGCATTGATGCATTCCTGGCAGGTGAGGATCTTTCTTGGACAAAGAAGGTAAAGCATCCTGGAAGCGAAATCAAGCAGGATCAGGAACTTGAAGTAGTGGTTATCGAAAGTGACCAGGAAAACCACAAGCTCCGTGTTGGTGTAAAGCAGCTCACAGACAACCCATGGAAGGAATTTGCTTCCCAGTACAAGCCGGGCAGCACCCTTGAGGGCGAAGTTGCAAGCATCACTGACTTCGGTATCTTTGTCAAGGCACCAAACGGAATCGAAGGTCTTGTAAACAAGGCAAACCTCAGCGATGACCGCGATGTTCCTTTCGAAGAAGCTGTCAAGAAGTACAATGTCGGCGACAAGGTGAATGTCTACGTTGTCCTGGTTGACGTTGACCGTGAGAAGGTTGCATTCTCAGTCAAGGAATACAAGAGAGCACAGGCCCGTGCTGAGATTTCTCAGTATATGTCTGCCAACGACGATGACGGAGCCTACACCATCGGTGACAGCCTCAAGAGTCAGCAGTAAATTTAGTTCTGTTGCATAAATAAAGTGTCTGCGGCCGGGCCTTGTGTCTGACCGCAGATTCCGTTTAAAGCATCCGTCGGAATTCCGCACAAAAAAGGTTTTATCTTTTTCCGGGCATTATGACGGTTCAAAACTATAATCATGAATTTAACAAAGTAGGGTAACCGATGACTGATAACCCCCCGATTGGATTTGAAAAGCTGAAGTCTCTTATAACCCTTAACACCAGAATCAATTCTAATTACGGCAACCCCAATGCAATGCTGGTTTCCATTCTGGAGGCCGCAATGTACCTGGTGGGCTGCGAGTCTTCCTCTGTCCTTCTGGTAAACAAGCAGGACGGAACCCTTCGCTTTGCAATTGCTTTGGGACCAAAGGGTGCCGAGGCAAAGAATATTCCTGTAGACAGAAACTCAATCGCCGGCTGGGTTGTCCAGCACAACGAAGCTGTGATTGTCAACGATGTGGCCAATGACCGCCGTTTTTTTTCACAGGTTCAGGAAAAGACAAACTATATCACCCGCAACATGATTGCCTTCCCCATGCAGGTGGAAGGAACATGCGTTGGTGTCATAGAGGTTCTTAACAAAAGTGACGGCAAGTCTTTTGACGCTGAGGATCTTGCGGTTCTTGAACTCTTTGGCGACCAGGCAGGTATGGCCTACCAGAGCGCCTACAGTTTCCAGAGTGCCAACGACAGGATCAAGGTGCTGCAGGAAGCCGTGAACCTTGGCAAGGACTATCACTCCTTTGTTGCAAACAGCCCGATAATCCTTGATATAATGAAAGTCATCGATGATGTGGCAAAGACGAATTCATCGGTGCTTATCATCGGGGAAAGCGGTGTGGGCAAGGAGCTCTTTGCAGAACAGCTGCATCTCCGCAGTAACCGCAATTCAAAGCCCTTTGTCCGCGTGAGCTGTGCCGCTCTTTCACCGTCACTGTTGGAAAGCGAGCTCTTTGGTCATGTGAAGGGTGCGTTTACCAATGCAATTTCTGACCAGAAGGGACGCTTTGAGATGGCGGACGGAGGTACGCTCTTCCTTGACGAGATAGGAGAGATGCCTCTCAACCTTCAGGCAAAGCTTCTGCGTGCAATACAGGAACGCAAGTTCGAGCGCGTGGGTTCCAGCCAGACCATTTCGGTTGACGTGCGCATTATAGCGGCCACAAACCGTGACCTTGAGGATATGGTCAAGAACAAGACCTTCCGTGACGACTTGTATTACCGCCTTAACGTTCTGCCGCTGAACATCCCTCCGCTTAGGAGGCGCAAGGAAGACATTGAGCCTCTGGCCAACTATTTCCTGCAGAAGTACATGGCCGAGACAAAGAAGAATTTCCAGGGATTTTCACAGGCCGCAGTAAAGGCGTTGTATTCTTACGGATGGCCGGGGAATGTCCGCGAGCTGGAAAATACAGTTGAACGCTCCTGCATTCTGGGGCAGCCCCCCTTTATCCAGGTAAGCGACCTGCGTCTGCCTCTCCCTGTCCAGCAGGAGTCCTCCGCTCATTCAGAGGATGCCTACAACACTGTTCAGGAAGTGTCGATGTCAAGCGAGATCGGAAGAGCACACGTCTGAACTCCAGTCACCTATACAT
>CAMNHD010000417.1 GCA_946538875.1 uncultured Treponema sp. | reverse complement strand
GCATCGATTCCTGCGGGCGGAAAATATGTTACCAGCGACATTGCCGAAGTCAAGGGTATTCCCACTGACGAGGCAGAGCGTCTCAAGATAGAAAGCGGCAGCTGTTGGCGCGAAGACGGGGAGGTTGACGAAGAGGTCGTAATCCGTGAAATCGGTTCAAGGCCTGCAGAAAGCACATCCCGCTTTGAGCTTCTGGAAATAATCCAGCCGCGTATGGTCGAGATTATTAAGATGGTGTTCCGCGAGATTTCAAGCCGTTCGGGACTCAAGAGCTTCAGCGGAAACGTGATTCTTACCGGCGGCGGTGCGCTTATGCCTGGAGTTGTCGAGCTGACCAAGAATATACTTGGTACTGAAAGCGTAAAGGTCGGAATCGCACAGAATCATGGAAACGTGGACAGTGACGGGGTGAACATGAACACTTACCAGAGTCCGGACTATGCCACTGCCGTGGGACTGGTGCTTGCGCAGTCGCCCAAGGTGAACGGGGATGCAAAGCTTAAGATGAGCCGTTCATCAGGTGCCGGCGGAGGTGGAAATTCCGGCGGCGCTTTCCAAAAAATCAAAGAATTTTTCAATAAGTTCTTTTAATTGATTTGTTTTGGTGCTAGAATGATGATATGACTTTATGGAATACAGCAGATTTTTTTATGCGGTTCCAGTATAGTTGTTCTGCCGGGGAAGGGGATATCCCCTGCGGGATGTAAAAAATGGGTCGGGAGGAATAATGGATATGATTCAGTTCTCAATGGACGAAGAGCCGGTGTCTGCGCTTCATGCACCGAGTCCAACAGTCATCAAGATTATAGGCTGTGGCGGCGGTGGTTCAAGTGCTGTAAACCGTATGATTGCGGAAGGCGTCAGCGGTGTTGATTTTGTGGTTCTGAACACAGATGTTCAGGCATTGAATGTTTCAAATGCAGGCACAAAGCTGGCTATAGGACACCAGCTTACTGGTGGTCTTGGCGCTGGAGGAAACCCGCAGGTGGGTGAGGATGCGGCCAAGGAAGATGCGGATGCAATTCAGGAGCTTGTCTCCGGTGCCAACATGGTGATTCTTACTGCCGGAATGGGTGGCGGTACAGGCACAGGATCTGTTCCTATTGTCGCCGAGATTGCACGCAGCCAGGGAGCGCTTACCATTGCGGTTGTGACAACTCCTTTTAATTTTGAAGGTCCAAGCCGTATGAATTTTGCCCAGGAAGGTCTGCGCAAGCTCAGGCAGCATGTCGACTGTCTGATTATCATTCCGAATCAGCAGATAATGAGCATTGCCGACAAAAAGATGTCTTACAAGAGTGCATTCCTTCTGGCCGATGATGTTCTGTGTCAGGGAGTACAGGGTATTTCCGAGATTATCACAAAGCCTGGTGAGGTCAACATAGACTTTGCGGATATGAAGTCAGTCATGCGCAACCAGGGCGATGCTATTCTTGGAGTAGGTTCGGCCGAGGGAGAAAACCGTGCTGTTGAGGCTGCCCGCAAGGCTATTTCCAACCCGATGCTGGACAACCGCCATATTGACGGTGCAAGGAATATTCTTGTAAACATCACCTCTTCCGATGACCTTACCATGAACGAGATTGAGGAACTGATCAAGACTATAACAGCAACTGCAGATCCGAACCATAAGGTGTTCTGGGGACAGACTTTTGACTCAAGCATGGGCAACAGGGTCTCAGTCACTGTCATCGCAACAGGTTTTGAAGAGACCGAGGCAGATGCTGCACGTGCAAAGGCTGAACGCGAGCGTGAGGAGAATTCCAATGTGATGGATCTCAATGACTTTGACAGCCTTATAAATGGTAAGAGCTCAATGCGCAGCCTGTCTGAACCGGAGCCTGAAATCCAGGGAAAATTCAGCCCGGTCAACGTTGATACTTCCAAGGTGTTCGGGGATTCCATTCCTGAAGAGGAACAGTCAATCCTCCAGGCTTTAAAGCAGGTGCAGCGGACTAATGGTTCCAGTTCAATCACTCCGCCTCCGTCGTTTACGGCAAATCCCAACGACCTGCAGCAGCCGGCTGTATGGCGTAATGCCAAGCGCACTCTTTCAAGAGGAATTGACCTGTCTCAGTTCGATTAAGCTATGGATTCAGACAGACTGCTGAACGCTTTTTATAATGATCTGCTCATGGTAGAAGGCCGTGCCGGTTTGTCTGCACAGACCTACTTGGCAACATGCAGGGATTTCTGCCGCTATCTTGAGGAAAATGCCCTGGAACTGAAGGATGCCGGTCTTGACCAACTACTCCATTATCTTGCTTCGCGCTCTGAAAATGGAATTGACAGGCTTACTATTGCCAAGGACATATCTGCACTGAGGGCCTTCGGTTCTTATCTAAGGCGTCAGGGAGTCTGGGAAAAGAATTTTTCCAAGGAAATCGAGCGGCCCAATGCCAGGCGGGCACTCCCACAGGTGCTGTCTGTGGAGCAGGTGGACTCTCTCCTTGCAAGCATAGATACTACAAAGCCTCTTGGCATAAGGGACAGGGCTCTCTATGAACTCATTTACAGCTGCGG
>CAMNHD010000416.1 GCA_946538875.1 uncultured Treponema sp. | reverse complement strand
TGAGTCTGCGGCTGTGCAGGCAGTAAGGAGCGGCATTGATGTAATCATGCTCAGCGACAAGTATTTTGCAAAGATTGCGGCGGTTCTTATTGATGAATGTTCAAGGAGCAC
The DNA here is from genome assembly GCA_946538875.1 of uncultured Treponema sp. The sequence goes on along the minus strand of CAMNHD010000416.1, from coordinate 2,413 downwards.
GGATTTTGCCAGCCGTGTAAGGGAAGCTGAGCTTAAGGTGCTTTACGCAAAGCTCAAGTGGGGGATTCTTGAAGCGGTGGAACAGGACGGTGTGCTCAGCCTGAGACCTTCCGAATTGTTTTCAGGGGAGAGGTCTGAGGAGAAGAGACTTGAAGCCTTTGAAAAAAGCCGTGCGGCTGGAGAGGCTTTCTACCAGAAGTACCTGCGGAGGGACGGGAGAGCGTATGAAGCAGAGTGAACGCAGGAACAAGGCTTTGGGGCAGGACGCCTTCGAGTCGTACTATGCAGGCGTTTATGGAGACAGGTGGCCCGGACTCAAGGCTTCGCTTTTGGAAAAAGGTCCTCATGCGCGGCTTGATCTTGGCGGAAATGAAAACTATCTCCTTGACCCTGCCTCTGTCTGCGTCGCGCTTTGCCTTCCGGTAAAAGGTGTTGACAGGGTGCTGGACCTTTGTGCTGCTCCGGGCGGAAAAACTCTTGTGCTCTGCGGTAATCTGGATGAAGACGCAAGGCTGTTCAGCAACGAGCGTTCTGCCGAGCGCAAGAAGCGTCTTGCTCTTTCTGTTGCGGGATGTCTCAGCACAGAACGGGCCGCTCAAGTGACTGTGACCTGCAGCGACGGGGCCACCTGGTGCAGGAAGGAAACCGAAGCTTATGGCTCGATACTGCTTGATGCACCGTGTTCATCGGAACGGCATGTGCTCAATGATTCCAAATATCTGGCCCAGTGGTCGCCGTCAAGGATAAAGACTCTGTCCATGGAACAATGGGCACTGCTTTCCTCCGCATGGAGGCTGCTTGCTCCTGACGGGTGGCTTCTGTATTCAACATGTGCCCTTTCTCCGGCAGAGAATGACGCTGTGATTGAAAGACTTGTAAAGAAATTCGACGGTGTGGAACTGTGGGGAGACAAAACCCTTGATGTGTTCCGGGCCAATCTTGAATCCTTTGCCGGAACCGTGACTCTTGAGGACGGAAGGCCGCTTTCCCCGTACATGGACGCTGCGGAAAAGACTGAATTCGGGATCCGCATTATGCCTGACAGGGCATTTCTTGGCGGTCCGCTTTACTTCTGTCTGATGCACAAGGTATCTGACTGATACTTCTCCTGAATAGATGTCTGTATCTTGTTCATTTTTTTGTTTTAATATATACTTTAATTCAGGAGTTGCAGATGGGTTTTGCAGACATTCATGAACTTAAGTTGCAGCAGATAACAGCAATTGAACGCAGGCTCAGTGAAATAAAGGACGTTGATATTCTTCTGGAGAATATCCTGACTGCGGCACGGGAAATTGTACATGCTGACGCCGGTTCTATTTACGATTATGACGACGCTGAGCAAAGACTCCGCATACGGTACAGCCAGAACGACACTCTGCAGAAGAGGCTCCAGCCTGGTGAAAAGCTTCCGTATACTACTTTTTCAATGAAGGCAACTGCCCAGTCAATCTCAGGCTACTGCGCCATAAACAGAAAAGTCATCAATATTCCGGATGTCTACAATATGAGCGAGTATGTTACAGGCCAGCCTCATGAAAAGCGTCCCTATGACTTCAACAGCTCGACTGACCTTCTGACAAATTTCCATACCCCCTCCATGCTTTCTCTTCCTCTTATGATGACTAACGGAAGGGTGCTGGGTGTACTTCAGATTATCAATGCTCAGGACATGAACGGAAATGTCATTCCGTTCAACTCTGACGATGAGTTTTACATCTCCCACTTTGCCACAACAGTGGGCCAGGTCTATGAATATGCCTACCTTACAAAACAGCTTATCGAACGTCTTGTTAAGATGGCAGGCTACCGCGACCCTAAGGAGACCGGTGCGCATGTGGAGCGTGTCTCTTCGTTTGCAGTTGAAATCTATGACCGCTACGCTGCTATCAAGGGTATTCCCGATACCGAGCGCAATAAGTTCCGCGATACCTTGAAGCTTGCCGCCAAGTGCCATGACGTCGGAAAGGTTGCTGTTCCGGATTTGATTTTAAAAAAGAACGGACCTCTCACCGATGAAGAGCGTGCTGTGATGAAAGGGCATACCTGTATCGGCGCTCAGATTTTTACGCCTATGGAAAGTGAACTTGACGAGATGGCGCGTGATGTCTGTCTGCATCACCACGACCGCTGGGACGGTGACACAAAGGGATACCCGGGAAGGGCAGAGGATTACATGAACTTTGAACCTGGGGCTGCTGTTCCACCTGTCACACAGGAGTTCAAGGGAGAGGATATTCCGCTTGCGGCACGTATTGTGGCACTTGCCGATGTTTATGATGCGCTCAGGCACATGAGGTCTTATAAAAAGGAATGGACTGCCGAAGACACATTCAATGAGATTGAAAGCCAGAGGGGAAAACAGTTTGATCCTGAACTGGTTGACGCCTTTATGGCCGTGAAGGATCGTCTT
>CAMNHD010000415.1 GCA_946538875.1 uncultured Treponema sp. | reverse complement strand
AAGTGTGAATAAAAAGACAAAGAAATAGACTAAAAAAACCGCATTAAAAACAAGTTGCATAAAAACAAGAATAAATAACTAGCCTGCCGCAGGAGCGGCGTCTCTGGGCGGTTCCTTCAAGGACGCAATGATTGTGTCTATATCGGCGCCGGAGGACTTCAGAAAGTCAATGGCTGATTCTATGGTGTAGTTTCTTGGCTTGCGAGGCTTGGGATTCGTGACTTCTTCAAAGTCTGACGGGTTGAACGATTCCCCGGTAAGAATCATGTTGTAGATGCATCTGAGTATCATCCGTGCAATGGCAATGATTGCCTTCTTGTGGCCTCTGCGCTTCATGATCCTGCGGTACTTGATTCCAAAGTACCCGTCAGGATTCTTGATGGCTGCAAGGGCGCACTGCACGAGAAGCGGCTTCAGGTACTGGCCGGCCTTGGTGACGCGGGTGGATTTCTTCTTGCTTGCCGATTCATTGCTGCCCGGGACAAGGCCGGCCCAGTTGCACAGCTGCCCTGCATTTTCCCACACTGTCATGTCGAAGCCGATTTCTGATATAATAAGAATGGCGGAGAGGACAGAGATTCCGGGAATCTCCGTGATGTGGAGGAACTGGTCAAAGTAGGGCAGGGCGCGCTTGAACATCTCGGCAAAGCAGTTGGCAATGTGCCGGTCCAGTTCCTTTTTATGTTCTGTCACCTCGGACATCTTGAAACGCTGGTCCGGCTCGATCCTGCAGCCGCGGATGGCATCCAGCAGCTTGTCCTTCTTCTTGCAGGACTTGTGCACGAGCTTCAGGATGTCGTCGTCGGACAGGGACTCCGGGTCGTTCGGGGATTCCGATTCCAGGACGGCATTCATTACCCTCTGGGCGGATTTCCCGTTGACGTCCGTGAAGATGGATCCGATGCCGAGGTTGGACACTGTCAGGCAGTTCTGGTAGCGGCAGGATTCGGATGAATTCATGCCGACAAGCTTGCTGTAGTATCTGGCAATTTCGCGCAGCTCGCGCACGGGCTTGGGCGGGATGAACGACCGTTTCACCATGTCGAGCTTGTAAAGGTCACAGATCCATTTGGAATCTTTCTTGTCAGTCTTCTTGCCCTTGATGGCCTTCACGTACTTCGGATGTGTCAGGCAGACATTAAAGCCGCGCTTTTCGAGGATGTTGAAAACGGGAATCCAGTATTTGCCGGTGGATTCCATGCAGGTGTCGGAACAGTTGTGGGACGCAAGCCAGCCGCACATCCTGTCCAGTTCACTGTTGAAGGTCCCGAAGGACTCCTGGAAATAGGAAGTGACAAGGGTGGCGGGGTCGGTGATGCCGACAGTTGCCACAATGATATCCTTGTGCACGTCCATGCCGCAGCAGTTGAAGCGGACGATCTTAAAAGACATAAGGCACTCCTTTCAGGGAAAGAGGCTTTGAATGCCATCCGTAGAATTGAAAAATGCTTGTCAATTATAAGTGTACAGACTTGAAAGTCTACTAGTTTGTGCTTGAAAGGATGGCGGCGACTTATAAACATGCGGCATCAAATTAGCCACTCACCTCCACGTGCTCTAAACAAAGCCTGCTTCCTAAGCTTAGGATAGCAGACGAATTGGGGTATATGGAAGTCTTATTTATTCATGACGTATTTGTGACGGCGCAATCCGCGCCGTAATGGAGGAAAACATGAAAGTATTATTGATTAACGGCAGCCCGAAACCGAAAGGATGTACGGCAAGGGCTTTAAGAGAAGTAGCAGAAACTTTACAAAAGGAAGGAATTGAAACAGAAATTCTTCAGGTCGGATCAAAACCTGTCAGAGGCTGTATTGCCTGCGGCACATGTGAAAAAAACGGCAAATGCGTGTTTGATGATATTGTCAATGAAGCAGCAAAGAAATTTGAAGAATGCGATGGGTTAGTCGTAGGATCACCTGTATATTACGGCAGTGCAAACGGTAACCTGGTATCCTTTTTAGACAGATTATTCTACAGTACAAGTTTTGATAAAAAGATGAAGGTCGGCGCATCGGTTGTATCCTGCAGAAGAGGTGGAAATACCGCAACCTTTGATGAGCTGAATAAGTATTTTACAATATCTGAAATGCCTGTTGTCTCAAGCAGATACTGGAACATGGTACATGGTTTTACGGAAGAGGATGTTGAAAAAGATTTGGAAGGATTACAGACCATGCGAATCCTGGCAAGAAATATGGCATTCCTAATCAAGTCTATTCAGCTTGGAAAAGAAAAATACGGCATGCCGGAAATGGAAGATACAAAGTATTTCACCAGTTTCCCGGATGGAAAATAAAAAGGTCAGACAGTGTCTGACTTTTTAGTACTTCTTTAGCTGTTTTACTGCTTCAGGCATCTCTTCCTGATACATGCCTTTTTTGGAAGGGGAGTTTGCGGCAGCAGCTGCACTGTTTGCGAGTAACTCAACAATGATTTGAAACAGTTTGTCCATTTTGTTTCTCCTTATAATTTTGCAAGATGCAAAGAAATGACAGGCAGGAAACAGAAAAAAACATCATAGTCAAAACC
>CAMNHD010000414.1 GCA_946538875.1 uncultured Treponema sp. | reverse complement strand
TTGTAAAGAGCAAACCAGTAAAGATTTTTTGCCCAATAGGCCTGCATGTAGGATTGCCCGGGCCATGACTTCTCAAAGCCAGGAAGAACATTTACCGTAAAATGCTTGTTCTGCTGGATAAAGCGGAACATTTTCCTGGACAGGCCTAGTACGGAACAGGCCGTTCACCAGGCTTTGAACGGCTTATTTGTTGAAGAAATGAAAAAATCAAAAAAAAATTATTTTTTTTGTTAAAGTTTTTCAAGACCCCTGCCGAAATAAATTATGAGGCATTATAGGCGCTAAAACTTCGTAGAAGGCAACGTCTAAGTGGCTCACTGTAAAAGAAAACAAAAAACAAGCAGATGTAGCCTTGTAATGCAGATGCTATTTCTTTTACAAACAGGCAGAAAGGATTTTGCCTGACAAATTGTTTCCACGGAGGAAAACACTATGGTAATCAACCACAACATGTCCGCAATGTTCGCCAATCGTTCTCTCGGAATAACCAACGGGTCTATTCAGAAAGATATGGAAAAACTCTCATCTGGCGAAAAGATCAACCGCGCAGGCGACGATGCCTCAGGTCTTGCCGTATCTGAAAAGATGCGTTCACAGATCCGCGGATTGAACCAGGCTTCAAGAAACGCTGCCAACGGCATCAGCTTCATCCAGACCACAGAAGGCTACTTGCAGGAAACTACTGACATCATTCAGCGCATCCGCGAACTGTCAGTCCAGAGTTCCAACGGAATCTACAGTGCAGAAGACCGCATGCAGATTCAGGTTGAAGTCAGCGCACTGGTTGCTGAAGTTGACCGCATCGCATCCCATGCACAGTTCAACGGTATGAACATGCTTACAGGACGCTTTGCACGCCCAACCGGAGAAAACTCTGTCACTGCATCTATGTGGCTGCACATCGGCGCCAACATGGACCAGCGCACTCAGGTATACATCGGAACCATGACAGCATCTGCTTTGGGAATCCGCAATCTTGGAACAGAAGAGATTCTCACCATTGCCACACCGGAAGATGCCAACCGCGCAATCGGTACACTCGACGAAGCACTCAAGAAGATCAACAAGCAGCGTGCAGACCTTGGCGCTTACCAGAACCGTTTGGAGTACACTGTAAAGGGTGTTGATATTGCCGCAGAAAACCTGCAGGCTTCTGAATCAAGAATCCGCGATACAGACATGGCTTCACAGATGGTTACATACACCAAGAATCAGATTCTGCTTCAGTCTGGAACTGCAATGCTGGCTCAGGCCAACAGCCAGGCTCAGACAGTCTTGTCATTGTTGCAATAGTGTTGTATAATATCAGCAGGTCAATGGCAGAGGAATTTTTCTTTCTGCCACCCTGCTGACTGTGCGGGTCAATAACTCGTTTTAACAGAAAGCAATCAGTTCCAATTTTAGATGGGACAAGTGTTCTTTGAAAAGAGTCCTCTTGTAGTTTGTGACGGTATGGATTGTCACTTTGTGTCTTTTTACAAGGAAGGCATTTCAAAATGACAATTTCTGCCGTAGAGTTCTAAAACGCCTGCCGGGGGCGCACAAACCGGCGGTGCTCACACAAACTCTTCAGCAGCGTAAGGCAAGAAGCCTTATGTAGTGAATCATGGAGGACATATTATGGTAATCAATCACAACATGAGTTCAATGTTCGCCAACCGCGAGCTGGGTGTCAACAATTCAGCTCTTATGGGCAACATTGAAAAGCTGAGCTCTGGAGAAAAGATCAACAGAGCAGGTGACGATGCTTCAGGACTGGCCGTATCTGAAAAGATGCGCTCACAGATCCGTGGACTTAACCAGGCCAACAGAAACGTTCAGAATGGAATCTCTTTCATTCAGACAACTGAAGGCTACCTGCAGGAGACAACTGACATTCTGCAGCGCATCCGCGAACTGTCCGTACAGTCTGCCAACGGAATCTACACTGACGAAGACCGCATGCAGATTCAGGTTGAAGTTTCACAGTTGGTTTCTGAAGTAGACCGCATCGCAAGCCAGGCACAGTTCAACGGAATGAACATGCTCACCGGCCGTTTTGCGGAAAACTCAGCAAGTGGTCTTGCTATGCAGTTCCACGTTGGTGCAAACATGGACCAGCGCGTTACAGCATTTGTGGGAACCATGACCGCCCAGGCTCTTGGTCTCCGCGGAGTTGCAGGTACTGACGAGCAGATTACGATTTCTACACCGGATTCTGCAAACATGACAATCGGTACTGTTGACAACGCTCTCAAGCTGGTCAACAAGCAGCGTGCAGACCTCGGTGCTTATCAGAACCGTCTTGAAACCGCTTCAAAGGGTATCGCCGTCGCAGCTGAAAACACTCAGAGTGCTGAATCAGTCATCCGCGACACTGACATGGCATCAGAAATGGTGGAATACACAAGGAATTCCATTCTTGCTCAGGCAAGCACAGCAATGCTCGCTCAGGCAAACAGCCAGTCACAGAACGTTTTGGCTCTTCTTCAGTAGTCAAGATAAATCGCATTGGTTTGCATAAGAGATCACTGGATGTCATCTTTTTTGACAAAACAATGC
>CAMNHD010000413.1 GCA_946538875.1 uncultured Treponema sp. | reverse complement strand
GACAAAACAGCTGTTGAACTTGGCTGCGGTGCAGAAACAACATTCAAGGTTACGGACAGCAAATACGGGCTCGACTATTCTTCTGATGTAACATGGTCCCTTGTAGACGACACAACAGATTCAAAACTTGACGGTCCTGTATTCACTGCCGCTACAGTTGAAACCCTCACTACTGTGACAGTCCGTGCGGCACTCAAGGCAAATCCTTCTGTTCATGCCGACGCAACAGTGACAATCAACCCGGACAAGGCTGACGTTTCTTCAATTTTTGAGGTTGAACTTTCTAATAAAGAAAACAACGGTGCGTTCTTTAGAGGTAAGATTACATGGAGCAATGCACAGTATGCAGTTACTGAAATGAGCAAGGCACGTTTCAGCTGCAATGCTAAAGATGAAACTGTAAAGGACTTTGTGGCAGGTGAGGAAAGTGCCACATTCACGATAGACAGCAACTCCGGCGCCGCATTCCGTGGACGGGCAGGAAGTCTTTCTTTCCGCGTAAAGACAGCAGGCGGATACTACGACATCGTTGTCTCTTATACTGATTCCAATGTGACTGCCAGCGGTTCCGACACGGAAGTGACAGGTGTTACAATTGAAGAAGCTGTTCTCAATCCAAAGCTTATACTTGCAAAGGATAGTGTTGAAGTTGAAAAGGAAGGAACTGCATCAGTCGAAATTTCTTATGATGAGATAGCTGGTTTTGATGCAAAAAAGATTTCCGCATCTTCTTCTGCCGACACTGTTGTGACGGCCAGCGTTACCGGTACAACTCTTACACTCACATGGGTGTCTGCCGGTGAGGCAACTGTGACAGTTTCGTATGACAACAGCGCTACAGTCAAGGACAGCATAAGCGTAACAACTCTTGAAGGTGAGATTGTTTACGAAGAACTCCCTGTTCTTCCAAAGGGAAATCAGCAGACAAAAGTTGAAGGCGCAGGTGTATGGATTTATCTTGACAATACAAACCTTGGAATTACCGCCGGTGATAATGCAGCCGAAGTAATGAAGGGACTTGATGTCAAGGTGACTAATACGGACAATGGTTCTGAGATTGGCATCAGCGGAAAACAATTCGATGATTATGGTTCCAATACAGTGCGTCTGTATGTGACGTTAGCTTCTGCCTGGGGAAACCTCAAGGTGGATGTTGAAGGTGCAATCAACGGCAAGAACTATAAGAGCGCCATTACATTTGTGAACAATGTTTACCAGTTTGAATTCGAGCCGGAAGGATTGGTCGTCACTCCTGATAGCAAAGACGTTGCAGCAGGCGACGAGATAGAGTTTACTGTCCGCGATACTGTCTACAATATGGATATAACGAAAAAATGTACCATTTCAACCGATAATGAAAAGGCAACTGTTTCCGGTAACAAAGTTACAATTGGGGAAGGTGCAAGCGGTACCATAAAAGTGACTGTTTCATACAGTGAGACAGTCACAAAGGAACTCACGCTTACAGTTGTGGATGCAAGTGAACTGCCTGAGTACGCTGTGACCGTGAACAGTGCGGATAATGGTGCATGGGTTTGGATAAAGGTTACTTCCAGAACAAGCGGAACTTCGGCTTTCAAACTTGAGAATTCCGCAATATCGAATGTAACACTAACTGGTGTTGGATCTAAGGGTACTTTAGATAATCCTTCTGCTATTGAAGGTGGCGCAAAGTATGGTTATTCATTTGACAGTGCAGGATTCCATGCAGGCGACCATACTCTGGAGTTTGATCTTGAGCTTTCTAACCGTGATAAATATCACTTTACAGTTGAGTTCACGGGAGCCGGCGGAGTAGATGTTGATATGACTACAAAGTCCACTACATTTACAAAACTTTAAGAGTAGTTGACATAATTCTATTGGCTTTTTCAAGGCCTAAAAACAAAATTGCCAGTACCCCGGTCTAAGCTCCTGATGAGCCGGGGACTTGTAATACCTTAAACATTGCATCCGGGGTGCAACGGACCCCGGGTGCCCGGTGCAGGATTCTGTTGGAAGTTTCCTGCACTATGCCTCCGCTCCCTGTGCTTTTTGTGCAGGGGGTTTTCTTTTTTTTAGGTGGTGGTGCGGGGGACGGCCGTTTGGAGAGGTGTAATAATTTGTGAAAAAAACAGTGCAGTTCAAAAAAAATGAGTGAAAACCGAAAAAATCACCCCTATACTATTTGTAGATTTTTGGTATTCTTGAATTGGACAGGCCTTTGCTGCCTTGTCTTAATAACTTTTAGGACTGGTTTTTTATGACTTTTGCCCAGGCGATTTGTAATGCGGCTCAAGAGGGGTGCACCCTGCTCTGCAACGAGGGAGCGGTTCTTCCGCTTTTGACCAAGGACTCTGTGGCGGTTTTCGGCCGCTGTCAGTTTGATTTTTACCGCAGCGGTATGGGGTCGGGCGGCTCGGTGCATGTTCCTTACACTACCAATCTTACTGACGAACTTAATGCGCTCAATGCGGAGGGGAAGGGGCCTCGTGTGGATTCTGCCCTTGCTGACCTGTACCGGGCGTGGATCAAGGATAATCCTTTTGATACTGGCGGAGGTCTG
>CAMNHD010000412.1 GCA_946538875.1 uncultured Treponema sp. | reverse complement strand
CCCCGCCATTCCCTGGAAGTATGATTGAATGTAACCGCATGAGTCAGCTCATGGGTAAATGTACTCAGAACCGCATCGCTGAATTCAGCAAAGTCTTCGCGGGGAGCGCAGTCGAGCAGCACTATGTGATTGTAGTAACCAGTGGTAAAAAAGGCGTTGAAATAATCAGAGGCAGGCGATATCGTCACCGGCATACGGAATTTCTTTTCCAGACCGTAAGCAGTGCAGATTTCATCATAGATAGAATCGGCATGGTCGGCCAGATGGAGGGCTGTTTCCCGACTGTCTTCCGGATAGATTATCTCGAACCATTCAGTGGAGATTGAGCGGACATTCTTTTGCCCGGCAAGTATTCCTCCACGAGCCCAAAGCGTTGGAAGCATAAAAGTGCAGACAACAAGTAACAAAAGCTTCTTACAGTTCACGTTATACCTTCTTTTTTTGATTCTAGAATCTTAAACTATATATTCACTTTTGTCCACCTTCTAGAATCTGAAAACATGAAGCATCGGTTCCGCATAACATTTGTACGCGACCAGTGGCCGCCGGCGTGGAAGGGCGTAAGTGAGGGGCGGGGACGGCAGAATGACGGCCACGCCACTAATGAGCGAGAGCGAACCCTGGAAGGCCGGTAGCTCAAAGCAGAAATGCCTTGGCGCATCCCTTGAAATCTGGATTATGCAGGTACCGGCCCAAATTCCCGACCAATTCCTGACCACACTCCCCCTTCCAATTTTACATTTGACTTTTAGGGCGCACTGCCTTAAAATGTGATAGATAGAGGTTTTGGTATGACGGAGAAATCAGAGCAACCATTCGAGATTGTTGACGAAGGCAGAAAAACTTTTTTTATTACGCCTGACTCAGCGCTGCTGCCAGAGGAATACCTGGAGGACTACCTCAAGCACGGTTATGAGTCTTACATAATCACCGATGACAGAAGTTGCCCTCTCAAGCAAAAAATTGAATTCATAATCGACCACTTCAAGGACTCGATTCTGTTTTTTTACATTGACTCGGTAATCAAGGACATTGACTGGCCTTACTATATCCGTGAGCTGCAGGAAAAATACGGGAACAGGGTCATGTTCGGTGTTCTATACGCCAAGCGGCAGAACCAGGAAGAACAGAGCAGGCTGGAAAAGTATTATCTTTACGACCTGGGGCTTCCAGGAGGCTGCATTGGTCTGGATATCCAGCAGACAAACAATTTTGCACTTGTTGACACCATAATGTTCGCCAATCAGGCAAACGGCAGACGCAAGACCATCCGTGCCATCTGCGACTCCAACAGCGAACTTGTCTTTGAACGCAACGAACTCAAGTACAAGGCCCAGATTTGCGACGTAAGCCTGAACCATTTTTCATGCATCTTTACCAGCTACCCACACCCTATACAAATGTACGAGAAAGTGGAGAACATCCTGATTCAAGTGAACGGCCTGCACTTCAGCACAGACGCTGTGCTCCTTATGCAGCGACAGACCGAAGCCGGCATGCTCAATATCTTTATGTTTACCCGCAAGGACGGTGCACAGGGGCTTGAATTCGAAACATCCAAGAAACTGAGTCAGAAAATCTACCACATGGTCACTGACAAATCAAAGTCCGCCCTGCAGGATATGTTCGCCAAAGTAGGCAAACAGCTTGAAAAGGAGACGGTGAAAAAGAGCGGCAAAAAATCAGTCAAAGAGACCCCGAAAACTACTGGCAACAGTGCCGAAAAATAAATACTACAACAAAAACAAATCCGTTTGACAGCTGGATTTTTATCAGTATAATGTAGCTAGTGCAATTACAGGCTCCGCCGGAGTCTTGCAGTTGCCAGAACAAAAAGAGATTACTCAGTGGCTGGAGTATATAAACCAAAAAAGTACGCAAGGACATTTTCCCTTGTGTACAAAGGAGAATACCATGGAATTAAAAGGTTCCAAGACAGAACAGAACTTGTTGACCGCCTTTGCAGGTGAGTCACAAGCCCGCAACAAGTACACATACTTTGCCTCAAAGGCAAAGAAAGACGGTTTTGAGCAGATTGCCGCGATTTTTGAAGAGACTGCGCTCAACGAAAAAGAACATGCAAAAATGTGGTTCAAGCTCCTTTCAGGCATTGGCACAACCGCTGAGAACCTTAAGGCCGCCGCAGAGGGTGAACACTACGAATGGACGGAGATGTACCCCACATTTGCTAAGGAAGCCCGCGAGGAAGGCTTTGAGAACATTGCAAAGATGTTCGAGGGAGTCGCCGCAATTGAAAAGCACCACGAAGAGCGTTACAAGAAGCTGCTTGCAAACGTTGAGGGTGACCTTGTGTTCTCAAAGGACGGAGACTGCATCTGGCAGTGCCGCAACTGCGGTCATATCTGTGTAGGAAAGAAGGCCCCGGATGTATGCCCGGTCTGCTTCCACCCACAGAGCTTCTTCCAGGTTGAACCGGAAAACTATTGATTCACGGCATAAACCTGCGGCTGCGGAACAATTCAGTTCTTTGCGGCCGCAGTTTTTTTTGAGCTTTTTCCTACTTTCCGACGCAGAAGTTGGCAAAAA
>CAMNHD010000411.1 GCA_946538875.1 uncultured Treponema sp. | reverse complement strand
GCCATACAGCTTGCGCCCATCGGGGTAAAGGTCGCATTCCTGACAGGCAACCTCAAGTCGGCAGGCAGGCAGACACTGCTGAACGCACTCAAAAACGGAGACATAGACATCGTTGTGGGAACACATGCACTCTTCAGCACAAATGTCCAGTATAAAAAACTGGCTCTTGCCGTAATAGACGAGCAGCACCGCTTTGGTGTAGCGCAAAGGGAATCAATCGTTGCAAAGGGCAGAATCTCCAACGGACTTCTCTCCCACTCACCGGACGTCCTGATGATGAGCGCAACACCAATTCCCCAGACACTGGCTCTCACCGTTTTCGGCGACCTTGACGTAAGCACCATACGCACAATGCCGCAGGGAAGAAAGCCAATTAAGACCTATCTGAGCGTTATGGGGCACGAAAACAATGTCTACCAGGCAGTACGAGACGAGCTTGCCAAGGGACACCAGGCCTACTTTGTCTACCCAAGGATTGCAGATTCCGAAAAGTCCGCTGAACAGATGTTCGAGGTGCTTGGCAGAGAGATTTACCCCTCATACAAGTGTGCACTTATCCACAGTAAAATTGACGAGGACGGACAGACAAAGATTCTTTCGGATTTCAGAAGCGGCGAGATACAGATTCTGGTGGCGACCACAGTTGTGGAAGTGGGCGTGGATGTTCCCAATGCAACATGCATAGTAATCGAATACGCAGACCATTTCGGACTGGCAGAACTGCACCAGCTGCGCGGAAGAGTCGGCCGGGGCGACAAGCAGTCATACTGCTTCCTAATCTACAGCAAAGAAATCACCGAAGACGGAAAGCAGCGCATGAAGGCACTCCACCAAAGCACCGACGGTTTTGTGATAGCAGAAGAAGACCTAAAACTCCGCGGACCGGGACAGGTTGCAGGAACCGCCCAATCCGGATACCTGACACTAGGCATAGCAGACCTTGCACGTGACAAGGACCTGCTGGCCATAGCACGTTACGATGCATTAAGCCACGTAAGACTCAAGACGGGCAACTCTTGACGGATGCTGCATACGCACAAGCGCACGCTTTTCAATCTGGCGGATTCTTTCTTTGGTAAGATTGCAGACATCGCCGACTTCCTTAAGTGACATAGGCTTGCCGCCGCCCAGACCGTAGCGCAGGCGCAGAACCTTGGCCTCATTCGGTTTGAGTGTATTCAAAACATTGTCAATGTCGGTCTTCATGGCTTCATTCATTGCAAAGTCATCAGGACTTTCGTAAACATTGTCCTCAAGGAAATCGCCCACAGAATTCTTGTTTCCGTTGTCACCGGCAACCTGAGCGTCAAGGCTCACCATCTCGCGGGAAAGATTGATCATCTCGCGGACATGTGCACTTTCCATACCCAGCATTTCACCGATTTCGTTGATTTCCTGTTCCTCAGTCTTATTGCCGGCAACCAGCTTGCGTGCCTTTTCAATCTGCACAAGTTCATTCGCACGGTTAAGAGGCAGACGTATTGCACGGCTCTTTTCACAGATAGCCTTGAGAATTGCCTGGCGGATCCACCAGACAGCATAAGAAATAAAGTGATATCCCTTTGAAACGTCAAAGCGGTCAATAGCAGTCAAAAGACCTATGTTGCCCTCACTGATAAGGTCCACCAGGTCAATGCCATGACCCTGGTACTTTTTTGCAACATTCACCACAAAGCGCAGGTTGGAGCGGACAATCTTGTCCTTGGCAGCCTTGTTACCAGCCGCAGCCTCTTTGGAAAGCTCAATCTCTTCTTCGCGTGACAGCAATGGAATCCTGTTGATTTCCTTCAGATACATATTCAGAACATTTTCGTCGTTTGTCATTGCGGTAACTCCTATGCGTTTTGATTTACGCATAGATATAAGCAAATTCCGTGCCAACTTTTACCAGTTAGCAAAATATCCGCGAAATTACCTCAAAAAATCCATCATAAACACAGAAACCGCCGTAATCAACCAAAAAGCTAGAAAAATTCTGCCTGTACAGCTTGCCTTGGGCGGGAAAAATCAGCCCATCAAGCTCAAATCCCCGATTAAACTGCGTCATTTTAACACAGTAAAAATTTAAAAAATAAAAAGTGGGCCAAAAAGACCCACTAATTACGTAAACAGCCAAAAACGGGTCATAAAACCCGTAGAAGTTTACTCCACAACAGCGATAATGTCAGAATTCTTAAGAATCAGATAGTCCTCGCCGTCAATTTTGAGCGAAGTTCCGGCATACTTGTCATAAAGAACCTTGTCGCCTACCTTCACTGTAATCTTTTCCTTATCAGTTCCAGGACCAACAGCCTCTACAACAGCCTGCTGTGTCTTTTCCTGGGCAGTCTCAGGAATGTACAAACCGCCTGCAGTCTTTGTCTCGGCGGCAGCCTGCTTAACCAATACACGGTCAGCCAAGGGTCTAACTTTCATATGTTCCTCCAAATAGTGTTAACGTTCATGTATTAATGAATTTACTAAAAAAAGCCCCTAATCGTCAAGGATTTTTTCTTTTTTCTTGATCAGGACCGAATTGCACACCCGCATTCCCCATAAGCGGCGTAGTCCGCAGGGGC
>CAMNHD010000410.1 GCA_946538875.1 uncultured Treponema sp. | reverse complement strand
ATTTTCAAGAGACTTGGACTTGAAGTGATTCCTGTAAAAGCCGACACAGGCGCAATGGGCGGTTCAGGAAGCGAAGAATTCATGGTGGAAAGTGAAATCGGCGACGACACACTGATAATCTGCCCCGACTGTAAATATGCCGCAAACGTTGAAAAAGCCTCCTGCGCACCAGATGCCGCAGTCGACAACAACGGAAACCCGCAGCAGAAAACTGACCTTGCCATAGAGGAAATTGCCACCCCCAATGTCTTCAGCATTGCGGACATGGAAAAATTCTTTGCAAGCACTCCAAAGACCTTTATCAAGGCATTGATTTACCGCGTAATCAACAGCTCCCTGGATATGGACAAGGCCCCCTTTGGAAAAGACCTCAAGAGCAAGACCGAAGGCACAAACAAATTCTTCCCGGTAAGCTACGTGTGTGTTCTTATCCGCGCAGACCTTGACGTGAACGAGGCAAAACTTGCAGGAGCCCTCAAAGCCGCAGAAGTGTGTCTTGCCGACGATGAAGAAGTGCGCATGATTTCAGGAACAGGCCACGGATTTGTTGGGCCTGTCACAGTCAAGTGCCCTATTCTCCAGGACCTGAGCGTGAACGACATGCACGATGCAATTGCAGGCAGCGGAAAAGACGGTTACCACATCAAGCATGTGGAACCGGGCCGTGACTACACAGCATGGATGAACTGCGATGTACGCACCGTTGTGCCGGGTGACAAGTGTCCGGTGTGCGGCGGAACATTCTACAGCAAAAAAGGCAATGAACTTGGACACATCTTCAAGCTGGGCAAAAAGTACACTCAGAGCATGGGTGTGACTTATCTTGACCCCAACGGAAAAACCGCCGTGCCGACAATGGGCTGCTACGGAATAGGCGTTGACCGTGTTCTTGCAAGCATAGTGGAGAGATTCCATGACGACTCAGGAATCCAGTGGCCTATGTCAGTTGCGCCATTCCAGGTGGCAATTGTCCCGATCAAGTACAAGGACAACATGAAGGAAGTTGCCGACAAGCTCTATGCTGAACTCAAGGCAGCCGGAATCGAAGTGCTTCTTGACGACAGGGATGAACGCCCGGGTGTTAAGTTCAACGACATGGATCTGATGGGCTTCCCAATCCGCATCACTGTGGGCGAAAAGAATCTGCCGAACGTGGAGGTAAAGCTGCGCACTGCCGACCAGCCGGAAATGGTTCCAGCGGATCAGGCCGCGGAAAAAGTTGCCGCAATGGTAAGGGAAAGTTTGGCTGCCCTTAACGCTTAGTTTTTTTAATTTTATGGCGGCGTCCTTGCACCGGGGAAGGAGGACTTTCTTTGCAAACATTCTTCCCTTGGTGCACCGGCGTTACAGCCTTCGCTCTCGCTCATGCCTGCCTTGCGGCAGGCACTTCGGGCTTCCATGCCGGGCCGGGTGGCTTTCTTTTGCATGACTGGCATTTGTACCCTTAACGAGATTTTTCTGTAGAAGTTGTAATTCTGCAACGCTAAATTTTTTTTGTGTCGTTTTTTAGATTCAAAAGGTTCTCCAGAGTTTCCCTTGTGTATTGCTCAACCATCCTGCAAGTTGTGTCGATGAATTTTCCCTTGTCAAAACTTTCTTCGTCATTATGGGAAATCAAAAGGCTGTATGGCTTGATGTCCAGTATTTCTGCAATTTTTTCTATCATCGAAAGGGGCGGTATGCTTTTTCCACCCTCAATCATATTTATGTAATT
This sequence comes from uncultured Treponema sp., assembly GCA_946538875.1. The sequence goes on along the minus strand of CAMNHD010000410.1, from coordinate 849 downwards.
GATATTTTTGTCCAGCAGTGCGGAGAGTTTTTCCTGGGAAAGCTTTTTGCGGTTCCTGTAAAACCTGAGGTTTTCCCGAAATGTAGTTTCCAAAGAATCTTTCATACAAGATATTATCTTGGAAAAGGGAGCTTGAATTCATATCATTAAATGTTGGAAAATTTTCTTGACAACCAATATATTATATTGTAAGATTAATTTAGAGTCCAATAAATCATAGAGGATTTCAAATGCCAATACGGAGGAATTTATATGACTAATGAGAAGGTTCATTCTGCTGATGCGGGAGATTGGTGGGGAATGGCTAATTCAGGTTATAGTACATCTGAAATAGCGGATTCATTTGGTGTTCCAAAAAGAGATGTGGAAGAGTCTATAAGTTGGTATGAAGATCATCAGGGCGTTGATTGTGATTTAGATGACTGTGACGATGGGTATGTTTGAGGTTTGGAAGAGGGGGTAGGTGTGACATTATGGCCACAATAATCTTTTTCTCTAAGCTGGGGAAAGATAACTGTGGGTGGCCTTAGTTTTACAAATGTGTGGTAATGTCAGTGGTTCCAGAAACTTGACATTCGACAAGAAAATATTTGGAGGATTCAGATGGCTTATTCAAAAGAAGAATTATCTCAAATGTCGCCTAAAGAAAGACAGCAAGTTTATCGGGAATGTCAGAAACAGGCAAAAGACGTTGGCAAACGGGCTGGAGATGCATTAAAAAATGAAGTTCATAAAAGCGGTGTTATTGGTACAATTTTTAAGGTAGCTTTAGCTATTCTTCTTGGTGGAAAATAGAAGGAGAAATCTGATTATGAACTGTCGTTATTGTGGAAAAGAAGTCAAGTCGAT
>CAMNHD010000409.1 GCA_946538875.1 uncultured Treponema sp. | reverse complement strand
CTCAAACTGAAGGATCTCGACTGGCATAATGAGCAGATATACCTCCGACGTGCAAAGGGATGCAGACCACAAGTGTTTCCTATATTACCGGTTGTTGGCGATGCCATTATAAAGTACATCAAACAATTCCGCTATAATGAGAATCATTGTGAATACGTGTTTCTCCGCTCGTTTGCACCCTATGGGAAACTTTCCAATGCTGCAGTATACAGACTTGTATGCCGTGAACTGAAAGCGACAGGAGTAAAACTACGTCATTACGGTCCTCATAGTCTGCGTCATGGACGGGCGACTCAACTCATAAACTCTGGCCACAGCCTGAAAGAGATTGCAGACATCCTCGGACATGTGCGTCTGAATACCACAAGTATTTATGCCAAAGTAAACCTGACATCGCTTCGCGAGGTCGCAGAAATGAATTGGGAGGGCCTGGTATGATGATGAAGGAACTTACAAGAACGTATATCAGCTACAGACGGTCGATTGGAGAAAAATATAAAACTGGCGGCAACGTGCTTGACGGCTTTACCCGTTTTGTAGGTGAGAACAAGAACCCGCGAGCAATCAGTTTGACGGACTGCACCTCTTTTCTGTACGGCAAAAACAACAGGGTCACTGCGAGCTGGTTTATACGGTATGCCACACTGAAGGGGTTGTTTGAATGGGCCTTGGCTAGAGGCTATGTAGAGCAAGTACCTCTGCCGGATGACAAGCCAAAGAGCATAGAGCACATGACACCATATGTGTACAGCTATCAGGAACTCGAAAAGCTGTTTGATACAGCATTGACCTTTCAAAAGCATAAGAGCAAAATACCCCCTGAGTGTATTCAGGCCATCATTAAACTCACATATTTTCTAGGTCTAAGAATCAGCGAAACGCTATCGCTCAAAGTCTGCAACATAGATTTAAAGGAGTCGGTAGCCACAATACGCGAGACAAAGTTTAACAAGACTCGAATCGTCCCATTCAATAGGCAAGTTAACAGGATGATACGCAGTTTCCTAAAGTGGCGTGCCACTCAACATCCAGACTGCGGAGATGACTGTGCCCTCTTTTTGGACAGGGAAGGAAATCCTTTCCATCTTGACACCGTACAGGATTGTTTCCAGCGAATCCGGAAGAAGGCCGGCATCAGAAGATTTGACGATGCTTACTTCCAGCCCCGAATACATGACCTTAGACACTCCTTTGCCGTCCATCGTTTAACTGCATGGTATAGGGAAGGCAAAGACGTGCAAAGGTATCTCTGCCACCTGTCCACCTATCTCGGTCATAGCGACCTTTCTCATACATCCGTATACCTGAGCATGACGGACAATCTGTTAAGGGAAGCCAGTAACCTGTTTGAATCCTACAGCTATGGAGAAAAGTCATGACCAGATAGAATATGCAGGATATTGGATTCGCCGTTTCTTGTGCGGATACCTGACAGATACCCGCAACCTGTCGGGAAATACCGTAAAAGCATACCGGGATGCAATACGGCTGTTGCTTACGCACATCTGCCAGAAAAGGCATGTCACTGCTGACAAGGTGTTGATTACGGACATAACTCCACAGATGGTACTATCAATGCTCGAAAATCTGGAGCATACGCGAGGATGCTCCGTCTCAACAAGAAATCTCAGATTGTCAGCTTTTGTTGCGCTAGCCAAGTTTGTGGCATCACAATGTCCGGAATACATCGAATGGTGCAGAAATATCAGGAACATACCTGTAAAGAAAGCGCCAAAGAACCTTATCACCTATCTTGAGAAGGAAGAGATGGATGCGCTTCTGAATATGCCAGACAAGAGCACCGAGCAGGGATGGAGGGACTATGTCTTGCTGCTGTTTCTGTACAATACTGGGGCACGTGCTGAAGAAGCGGCTTCATTGCAGGTAAAGGATCTCACCATACCAAACGGGAAAGGACTGCCTTACGTTACGATTAAAGGGAAAGGGAGCAAGACTCGCAGGTGTCCGCTTTGGGATAACACTCGACGGGAACTACGCTCGCTTATCGGTGAAAAAGACCCCGATGAATATGTTTTTGTAAACAGACTACGGCAGCCAATGAGCCGCTTCGGTGTCTATGAAATGGTAACCAGACATGCTGCGAGACTATCATTGGAGATTCCGGCCTTAAAGCAGAAAAGGGTGTCTCCTCACACCATCCGTCATACAACTGCTACACATCTGCTCCAGTCAGGTGTCGACATCAACACGATAAGAGCCTGGCTCGGACATGTTTCCGTGGAGACAACCAACATCTATGCAGAGGTCAACATGGAGATGAAAGTCAAGGCTTTGTTGAATTGCGAGATTAAAGGCGGTAGGAGCACGGGGCATTATCGTGATGACCGAAAACTCATGGATTTTTTAAGCAGTTTATAGCAAGTTAATGTATTTAAGTGTCGAATTTATGTTGTGCTGATAACGAAAGGAGTACCAGAAAATCATGCTTCTCAGTTTGAAGCCAACATAAATCCCGGCACAACATATGAAATGTTATGTGGTGCACAACATAAACATTCAAAGATAACACTCCCTGACTCTAACGACTCCAGCTTATGCCACACATTC
>CAMNHD010000408.1 GCA_946538875.1 uncultured Treponema sp. | reverse complement strand
GGCTCTGGAGGGCTATCTTCTTTTCCAGTTCTGGAATCACTGAATACTTGAGTTCTGCGGCTTTTTCCAGTTTGCCTTCGCGGGTAAAGCGTTCCTCGTCAAAGCGTGCTTTTTCAAGGTCTTCCTTTATTTTACGGCTCCCTTCTATCGCTTCCTTTTCGTTCTTCCACTGGAGTTTCATGGCGTCGCGTTCAGCCGTGACTTCCGCAAGTTCCTTTTCAAGACGCACAAGGCGTTCCTTGCTTGCCTCGTCATCTTCTTTGCTGAGCGACTGCTTTTCTATTGCAAGCTGAAGGATTTTCCGCTCAAGCTTGTCAAGTTCCACCGGCTGGCTTTCTATCTCCATCTTTATGCGGCTTGCGGCTTCGTCAACAAGGTCGATGGCTTTGTCCGGCAAAAAGCGGTTAGTGATGTAGCGGTTGCTCAGGGTTGCGGCTTCCACAAGGGCTTCGTCATTGATTTTTACCCCGTGGTGGATTTCGTACTTGTCGCGCAGACCGCGGAGAATGGCTATTGTGTCCTCCACACTTGGCTCGGCGCAGTAAACCTGCTGGAAACGGCGCTCAAGGGCTGCATCCTTTTCTATGTACTTCCGGTATTCGTTCAGGGTTGTGGCTCCTATTACACGCAGATCTCCACGTGCAAGAGCTGGCTTGAGCAGGTTGGAGGCATCCATGCTGCCTTCACTGGCACCTGCCCCCACAATAGTGTGAAGCTCATCTATAAAAAGGATTATGTTTCCGTCAGACTTTGAGACTTCTGTTATGACGCCCTTGAGACGCTCCTCGAACTCACCGCGGAATTTTGCTCCTGCCACCAGCTGCCCCAGGTCAAGGCTGAGTAAACGCTTGTTTTTCAGACTTTCCGGTACATCACCGCTTGCTATGCGGCGGGCAAGGCCTTCCACAATTGCCGTCTTTCCAACGCCCGGCTCGCCTATAAGAACGGGATTGTTCTTTGTGCGGCGGCTTATAACCTGCATCACACGTCTGATTTCTTCGTCACGGCCTATGACGGGATCTATCTTGTCCTGCCTTGCGCGGGAAGTAAGGTCTATGCAGTATTTTTCAAGTGAGCGCATCTTGCTTTCCGGGTCCTGTGAGTCTACGCTCTGGTTTCCCCGCACGGACTTAAGTGCTTCCAGAACAGACTTGTGGGTGCAGCCGTAGCGCTTTAGAAGTGCGGCGGTCTTTCCTTCTGTCTGGGTCATTGCAAGCAGCAGGTGCTCTGTAGAAAGATACAAATCCTTCAGGGCTGCCATTTCCGCTTCGGCCTTGGCAAGTGTTTTCTGCGCCTCTGAAGAAAGAGTCATCTGTGCCACGCCATGAACCTGCGGGTATGAGGCGAGCATTTTATCCAGTTCACCAAGCAGTACTTCCGGCTGCACACCGACGCGCTCCACCAGTGGTGGTATTGTCCCGTCAGACTGCTTTAGAAGGGCGGTCAGCAAATGCTCAAGGCCTATTTCGCTGTGGTCCTTCTGCTGTGCAAGCGCAGAAGCATCCTGAAGTGCCTGTTGTGTTTTTAGTGTCATTTGATTGTAGTCCATATAATCACCTTCCGTTTTTAAAATAATAAGCCCCTGGGCAAAATGTCAAATTTTTTTTCCCTCGACAGAAGGATTATAATCTGCTAAACTAATGCTATGAGTTTGAGCTATAAGGCGGCCGAAGCCGCACTCCGCGCATGGAACAAGATTACCAGGGGCGGCACTAAAAAACGTATAGAAAAAAAATACAAGAATCCCCAGAACAATGTGGATCTGGCAAAGTACTTTGAAAAGGGTTTTCTTATTGAGCAGACAGAGGAAAGCGAATGCACTGTCTACAAGATTTCACCCAAGGAAAAAGCCTCCCAGACTGTGTGCCTTTATATAGCCGGTGGCGAAGGCTGCCACGCACCGGAAAAGCGCCACTTCAAGACTATAGCGCGCCTTATTAAAAAGAGCGGCTGTACTGTCTACCTTCCCTGCTATCCGCTTGCACCACAGCACAATGTACGTTACGCCCTGCGCTTTCTGCAGAAGCTCTACTCCACCATACTGCTTTCGGCAAGGAGCCAGGATATTGTCTTTGCGGGAGACGGCGCGGGTGCCAACCTTGTCCTTAGCCTCTGCCAGAGGGTGAGCCGCAAACCGGCAAAACTTATCGTAATCAGCCCAAAGCCGGGGACAAGCGATTCAAGGCGAAACTCACTTGCCGCCCAGGAGACTCTTGTGCAGGCTCAGCAGGATGACCCGCTGCTTTCCTATGAGACAGAGGATTTTTTTGCCGACTCATGGCTCCGCGAAGTCCCGGAAACATCCCCGGATGCAGAACCTCTTTGCATTGACTACAGGGGGTTCCCGCTTATGCAGCTGTTCTACAGCACAAGAGACATCTATGCACCGTTCATGGGGGCTCTTATACAGACTGTCCAGGATGCAGGCTGCACTGTACAGGAAAACGCCCAGCCCATGTGCCACGCTTGGGCCACACTGCAGGGCTTTGCTGAGGGCCGCAGGGCAGTCAGAACAATGGCATCCTTTATTCTGGGTAAGTAACAATCCTTGCGCTTACAGTTTCATTTG
>CAMNHD010000407.1 GCA_946538875.1 uncultured Treponema sp. | reverse complement strand
CCACAAACGACATGTTCATCGGTGAGATGGCATTCCTCCTGAACGACCGCCGCACTGCTACCGTTGTGGCCGTGGGCAACTGCCGCCTGATAAAGGTTCCCAAGACGGCCTTCCTTTCGCTGATCCGCAAGAATCCGCATTACGGTATCTTCCTTAGCAAGATGCTTGCGCAGCGCCTTGTGCTCCAGACTCAGAACACTTATGTGATTCAGCAGAAACTGGACGAAGTTCAGTCTGTGCTCAAAATCTTGTAAGGGAAAAAACAATGTCACTCAACTGCAACGAAATAAATGTGATTCTTGGCGAACTGGCCCTTGAGGGGAGTTTTATCCAGGAAATGGTGCAGCCTTCATACGATATGATAGGTTTCCGTGCAATCAAGGGCGGTGAGCTTGAGAACATCGTGATCTGCACTGGTGCGAGCGTATGCCGCATAAACTCTACAAAAAGCCGTATTCCCAAGAATGCAAAGCCTCTGCGCTTTCAGGAATATCTTCGCTCCCACATCCAGGGAATGCGCATAAACTCGGCAAAGCAGCTGGGGCTTGAGCGGATTGTCAAGTTCGATGTCTCCACATGGAAGGAACGTTTTTTTATTTACGTGCGTCTGTGGTCCGGTGCCGCCAACATAATTGTCACTGACGAGAACAATATAATCCAGGACTGCATGTACCGCCGCCCAAAGCGCAACGAAGTGACCGGTGCGGAATTTACCCTTGACATTGCAGAGCCTGGTCCCGAAGAACAGAAACTGGCTCTTGAAAAATTCCCTGTCAGGACTTTCTCGGAAATGGAGGAACAGTGGCTCTCTTCACATCCGGGACTTGACGTAAAGAACCTTAGCTTGAACCAGAAGGTGGATCTTTTTTACTCAGAGAATGCTGGGGTTCTTTCGCGGGAAAGTCTTCTGCAGCAGGCTGAAAAGTGGTACAACGTAAAGCACAGCAGGATGGAGGCCGCACTTAAAAAACTGTTGGCAAAGCAGGAAGAGTTCAGGAATGCTGGGCTCTTGAAGCATACCGGCGACCTGATTCTTTCGTTCGGTTCTCAGGCCCGGGGGCAGAACGTCCTTGACTGTACTGATTACGAAACCGGCAAGGAAGTGCATATACGCCTTGACCCCAAGAAGTCAGTGCAGGAAAATGCCGCCGTGTATTACGAGCAGTACAAGAAGGCTGTTTCCGGAATGGAAGACCTTGAGCATGACATTGAGCTTTCGCGCAGGAACATTGCCATGCTTGAGGATGAATACAAGGCCATTGTCTCGCAGAAAAACGTGATGAAGATTGAGCAGATGCTCAGGAGCGACACTGCGCCCAAGCAGAAGACTGTGCAGAAAAATCATGCGGGGCTTCATTACGAGGTGGACGGCTGGACTATCATGGTGGGGCGTACTGCTGCTGAAAACGACGACCTTCTGCGCCATACGGTGAAGGGCAGCGACATGTGGCTCCACACAAGGGATTATGCCGGAGGATACGTGTTCATAAGGGCTCAGAAGAACAAGACTGTTCCGCTGGAGATTCTCCTGTATGCTGGGAACCTTGCGGTGTACCATTCCAAAGCCAGACGCAATGCTGCCGCAGACTTGTATTACACACAGGTAAAGTATCTGCGCCGTGCAAAGAACGGACCAAAAGGACTTGTGCTTCCCACTCAGGAAAAGAATCTTTATGTGAAACTTGATGAACAGAAGCTGCGCCGCCTTGATGAGCTGCAGCTCACGCTTTGATCCGCCGTAAAGTCTTGCCGCGTTACATCAGAGTGACGTAAGTTTTTCCGCTGCCTCCGTCTTCGGGAGCCGCGAATTTGAATTCCTTTACTCCGGGGTAGTGAGAAAGGTAATCCCTCACAGCCTGCTGCAGGATACCGTTTCCCTTGCCGTGGATTATGCTGAAGTCGGAAAAATTGTGTATGGCGCAGAGGTCAAGCTGGTGCTCCAGTGCCTTGAGCGCCTCTTCCATGCGCATGCCAAGCAGCCTCAGCTCGAACACGGGCTTTTCCGAAGACATTGTCTCTGCGGTTGCAGTCTCCACCGTGTAAGTGGGCTTTGTGGAAAGCATTTCGTAGGGAAGAGCAAGCAGCTGTGACTGCGGAACCTGCATCTTCATGGAACCGAACTGCACCGTCCAGGAACCGTTTCTGTTCTGCTGCACCAAGGTTCCTCTCCTGCGGTTGGAGCCGGCCCACACTTCCACTCCTGGTGCCAGACGGGGACGGACCGGGGCAGGGGTGGAATTCCTGTGCTTTGTTTCCGGCATCTTCTGAACATGGGGCGAAACTTCCGCAAGGGCTTCTGTGTTGGAAAGCCTCTGCCTGGACTTTTTGCTGCTCTTTGAATGGCTTCCCATCTTTCCAAGGCGCATTCCGTTTGCGGCGTATTTCTGCTCCTTTTCTTCAAGAGCCTTTTTGTCTTCCTCAAGCTTATGGGTTTCCTGCTCTATGTTCTTTTCCTGGTCGTCAACATGTCCGGCCACCTGCGCAATGAACTGCTTTACGCCCAGAGTCTTTTCCCTGGTGATTTCTCCTTCGCGGAGTTCGCGCACAAGGTTTTCCAGATAGCGGCGGG
>CAMNHD010000406.1 GCA_946538875.1 uncultured Treponema sp. | reverse complement strand
CAGTCCTTAAAATCAGCCTAGTTAAAGTGTCCAATAATTGGGGTGCACTTCATTGACCCCAGGGGTTATGTCTATTGTCACACTGAACAGGACTGCTTTAGATTGAATAGTCCTGGGCGTCCAGGGCATCAGGAAGCGAACGTCCAAGCACTTCTTCCGCAACAGCAGAAGTACTCAGCCCGCTCAAGTTTTCCTGCCAGCCGTGATAGTACCATTTTTTAGAGCGAAGTCCATCAGGCCTTTGTTCTCCGTCAGATTCGATTCTTCCGTCAAGAGCCAGCAGAACCACAAGACCCGCCTCATGCAGATGAGTCACTACATTCTCATAATCCTCTCCGGCCACAGGAGCATACAAATAAGTGTGACGTCCTGCCGTGGCAAGAAGCTTTTCCACCTTCTGCACAAATTCGTGATTCACACCGTTTCTTCCCAACAGAAATTCCACAGCAATAGGTGACTGTATTTTCTGCGCCGCCCTGCTCAAAGGAGTCACATTTCCGCTGAATAATCCTGAGGTTGTGCTGTCCACTGAACTTACCACACCGCATGCACTTGTCATGTTTGTGATACGGTCAATCAAAATCAGTTCGCCAAGAGTCTTATGATTTGTAAACGGCTCCACCACAATCGGTTCGGTCACACTGATTTTACATACCGCTATTTCGTTCTTTCCCAGCGAATCCTTTTTGTTGTGGGCACCAGTATTCACATCCACCGCATACTGAATGTCAGTCACAATTCCCGGAATCAGCTTAGTGCCAAGTTTTACATAAAAGTTTTTTCCACGCTCAAGGCTTGCGTCATCCATCCACAAAAGCGTTGCAGTAAAGTTGGAAGCTGTTTTTATCCCGGCATCAATCTGGAAAACACAGCCACGGCTCACATCCACTTCACGGTCCAACTGAATGTTCACCGCCTGTCCCTTTCCTGCCTCCTGAACTTCGTCAAAGCCGCTGATTATTTTCCTTACACGCGCATGTTCATGGCTTGGCAAAGTTTCAATTTCATCGCCAAGATGCACGCTGCCTGCCTCTATCTGCCCCTGGAATCCGCGGAACTCATGGTTGGGGCGGCACACTCTCTGAACCGGCATGTAGAAGCCCTTCTCCGCATGTGATTCCGAGACATCCACATTCTCAAGATGCTCAAGGATTGTCTCTCCTGTATACCAGTTCATTACCTCTGACTTTCTGGTAACATTGTCGCCCTCTGTCGCAGAAACAGGTATCACCTTTACATTTTCAAGACCAAGCTCGTCCACAACAGTCTGAATCTGAGCCTTCACTTCCTCAAAGCGTTCCTGGGAGTAAGCGGCAAGATCCATTTTGTTCAGGGCAAAGATAAAATGCTTTATACCCATAAGCGAGCATATTCTTGCGTGGCGCCTTGTCTGAACAAGCACACCCTGCACCGCATCCACAAGAATTATGGCAAGATCCGCAAAGCTCGCTCCAACCGCCATGTTGCGGGTATACTCTTCATGACCTGGAGTGTCAGCCACGATAAAACTTCTTTTTTCAGTGGAAAAATATCTGTAGGCAACATCTATTGTGATTCCCTGTTCACGCTCAGCCATCAGTCCGTCAAGCAGCAGTGAATAGTCAATTGCTCCACCACGGCTTCCTACCTTGGATTCAAGTTCCAAGGCCTTTTCCTGATCAGCATACAAAAGTTTTGCATCGTACAGAATATGTCCTATCAAAGTGGATTTTCCGTCATCCACTGAACCGCATGTTATGAATTTTAAAAGTCCGTCCATTAAAAATACCCCTCGCGCTTTCTACGCTCCATACTTGCCGCACCACCGTCCTTGTCAATTACACGGCTTGTCCGTTCACTTGTCACTGCACTCAGCGTCTCCTCGATTATTTGGTCAAGAGTATCCGCATTGCTTTCCACACCGCCGGTCAGAGGATAACAGCCCAATGTTCTAAAACGCACCTTTTTGTTCTGAATTTTTTCTCCAGGCAAAAGCTTAAGGCGGTCATCGTCAACAAGTATTATGTTCCCGTCACGTTCAATCACAGGCCGCTCATCGGCAAAATACAAAGAGACTATCTCTATGTTCTCTCGTTTGATATACTGCCATATATCCTTCTCGGTCCAGTTACTCAGCGGGAAAACACGCATACTTTCGCCCTTGCGGATTTGAGTATTGTAAAGCTTCCACATCTCAGGCCTCTGATTCTTTGGATCCCATGCCTGTGCCGAATTTCTAAAAGAAAAAACTCTTTCCTTGGCACGGGACTTTTCCTCATCACGCCTACCGCCACCGAATGCAGCAGTAAACTGATACTTTGTAAGCGCCTGCTTAAGAGCCTGAGTCTTCATTATGTCAGTATAGGCAGAACCATGCTCAAAGGGATTGATTCCAGCCTTTACACCTTCCTGATTTGTATAAACCAGCATGTCCAGACCATACTTCTCCGCAACATGGTCACGGAATTTTATCATCTCACGGAACTTCCAGGTGGTGTCTATGTGAAGGAACGGAAACGGCGGTTTCTCCGGATAAAAAGCCTTGAGTGCAAGATGCAGCATCACGGAACTGTCCTTTCCTATTGAATAGAGCATGACA
>CAMNHD010000405.1 GCA_946538875.1 uncultured Treponema sp. | reverse complement strand
TCCTCTTTATGAATGCCATTCAAAAGATGAATGACGAGGGCGGCACTTTTTCCTCTTCAATTTCGGAAGAGGTGCAGTTCGAGGCTTACAAGCAGGTGCTTCAGACTATGGGCGACCGTCCAGTCACTATCCGGACCCTTGATGCCGGCGGTGACAAGCTGATTGAAACCAACGAACTTCCAGAACTTAACGAAAAGAATCCGCTGATGGGACTGCGTGCCATAAGGCTTTCACTGTACTCGCCCAAGGTTTTCCGCACCCAGCTCAGGGCTCTCTACAGGGCATCCGTCTACGGCAACCTGCGCATCATGCTTCCGCTCATCACCGATGTTTCTCAGGTGGAAACTTCGCTCGGAATCATGAAGGGTGTGCAGTACAACCTCAAGGCCGACGGCATTCCGTTCAATCCGGACGTTCCTATTGGCATCATGGTGGAAAATGCGGCAGCGGCAATCTGCTCCGACTGTCTTGCAAAGCACAGCGCTTTCTTTTCACTCGGAACAAACGACCTGACCCAATACACTATCGGCATAGACCGGGAAAATCCTGCTGTTGCACCTAACTACAATGAATTCCATCTTGCGGTTCTCCGCATGATTCAACTGACTATCGACAACGCAGCCAAGGCCGGCATACCGATTTCTGCATGCGGCGAGATGGCCGGCCGTAAGGAAAGCGCCATTGTACTTGCCGGCATGGGTCTAAGAAGTCTCAGCATGACTCCCAAGCAGATTCCTGTAATCAAGGAAATGCTTTCGCAGTTCACCATCCAGGAACTGGAAAACATTTCAAGCCGTTCACTTTACTAAGGTCCTGTTCCCACGCAGTCTGAGTTCATGGAAAACAATTTTGACATTCTTTTTACAAGAATTGATTTCCATACATCAGAGTCTAAACCCGATTGAAAAAACTTTTTTTCTCTTCTATAATAAACGCATCTTACTGCAGGAGTTCCGCATGGCAAGCAAAAAGAAACGAAAGCCTGATTTTTCCAAACCAAAGCCGGTAAAGGCGGAGGATACTGTTCTGGAGACTGAAGAGGACGCTTCTCCCAAGGAAGAGGAAAATTCCCCGCACCAGACATTCTTTCCGGACAAGATTTACTTTAACTTGCCGCTGATTGTCATTGCAGGAAGACCGAATGTCGGTAAGTCAACTCTTTTCAATGCCCTGACGCATACCAAACGCGCAATCACTGACCCTACTCCCGGTGTTACCCGCGACCCTGTTGAAGGAACCTGTTTTCTGGCCGGAAAACCGGTGCATCTCATGGACACCGGCGGTTACAAGCTCACGCGCGACCCCACCAGCCGTGAAAGCGAAATGGACGACCTTGTTGTTGCCAAGACTGTGGAAATGCTCAAGAAGGCTGACCGCATACTGCTGGTTCTGGACGCAACAGAAATCACTGCGGAAGACGAAGAGCTCATTCTAAGACTCCGCCCCTACTCCAGTAAAATCATCGCTGCGGTGAACAAGACTGAAGGCGGCAAAAATGAATCCCTTGCATACAATTACCTACAGTTCGGGTTCAAGGAAATCTCCCTTATCTCGGCCATGCACGGAGACGGTCTGGAAGAACTTCAGCAGGCTATGATTAAAGACCTGGACTTCAGCCGTGTTGTCGAAGGCTCGGAGCAGGACCGTCCTATCCGCATAGCAATCCTTGGCAAGCCTAACACCGGCAAGTCAACGCTGAGCAATGCCCTTACCCATACGGAGGCCAGCATCGTAAGCGATTACGCCGGCACAACACGTGACGTTGTGGAAGGCAGCTTCCGCTATAACGGCCGCGACATACAGATTCTTGACACTGCCGGAATCAGGCGCAGGGCAAGGGTCTCTGAAAACGTGGAATACTACTCTGTGAACCGCGCCATAAAATCCCTGGACGAATGCGACATTGCCTTTATTATGATTGATGCAGTTGAAGGTCTTGCTGAACAGGACAAAAAAATCACTGCCCAGGCATTTCAGCGCGGCAGAGGCGTCATTTTCGTGCTCAACAAATGGGACCTTATGGAAGACCAGAGTTCCAAGGCTGTAAAGGCAGTGAACGACTGGATAAAAACCATGTTCGGTCAGATGAACTGGGCGCCTATAGTAACAATCAGCGCAAAGAATCATGACGGACTCAAGAACCTTATGAACACAGCACTTTCCGTCTACGAGCAGCTCAACCGCAAGATTGACACACCATCCCTGAACCTGGCGCTGAATGACTGGCTTGCACACTATCCGCCGCCTGCCACCAAGGCCATACACTTCAAGATCCGCTACATGGTTCAGACTAGCGTGAACCCGGTGACTTTCTTTATCTTTGCAACCCGTCCGGACAACGTTCCTCAGACCTACGTCACTTACCTCAAGAACCGCATCAGGCAGGACCTTGGATTTGACCAGATTCCGGTGCAGATAGAGATGAAGGCAAGCCGCAAAAAGTGGCAGGACCGCAAGGGAGAGAACTCAGGGGCAGGAAACTAGCCGATGCCATATTCAATAGGTGAAGTGGAAGAACTGACAGGAATAAAGTCTCACGTTCTTAGATACTGGGAAGAAGTGATGCCGGGTCTTGCGCCCAAA
>CAMNHD010000404.1 GCA_946538875.1 uncultured Treponema sp. | reverse complement strand
TGGAAACAAGGCGGGCAATCACTGTGCAGCACTTCTAAAAGAATGGGCTGACTGCGTATTATTTGCCAACTACAAGGAAATCGTAACGGAAGTCAATGGCAAGAACAAAGTCCAGGGCGGGCGGCGTGTGATGTATACCACCCATGCGCCGACATGGGATGCAAAAAATCGCTTCGGGCTCAAAGAGGAATTGCCTTTTGAGTATGAACAGATAGCGCAGTTTATTCCAGATGCCGCTGAGACTCCACAGAAGCCCGCAGGAGAGCCGAAAAAGGCAAAGACTATCATAAGTACCACACGGAAGAAAAAGAGCGCTGAGAAGCCCGAAAAAACGGCAAATACGGAAGCACCAAAGGATGGCTACGGCGTTGGAGTTAATCCTGAACTGTTTAACCTCTGTGAGGAGAATAATATCCATCTCTGCGACCTGGAAGATTTCGTTACAAGAAATGGAATCCTCAGCAGGCCGACACCGGCAAAAGATTTCCCGGCAGGACTGGTGAAGGATTTAATCCGCCAGTTTGATGATGTGAAAGACGATATCTACAAGCATTGCCCGGTACCGTTCTAAGTTTGATTTTGATTATATAAGGAGATTTTATCATGGCTTTTACAACTTCGGAAAACTACAACGACAACAAGACCGTAAGCGCAGATGCGCTGGAGTGGGGGCAGGCGATTGTCTGCGAGGAAGCGCCGGAATACATCACGCTTAAACCGGGTGAATATGAATTCACGGTCAAAAGCTTCGAGCGCTCGTTCTATAACGGCGGCACCAGCAAGGACGGCAAGAAGAAGGAGCCGTGCAATGTTGCCAAGGTGAAGCTCGAAATCGTCACGGATGAGGGGACGGCGATTGTCAATGATTCGTTCTTCCTCAAAGCCAATATGGCGTGGAAAATCAGCTCGTTCTTCCAGTGCATCGGCATGGCAAAGACCGGTGAAAGCTTTGTGCCGGATTGGGATAAAGCAATCGGCTGCACGGGCCGCGTGAAGACGAAGACGCGCGAGTATAACAACAATACGTACAATGATGTTGACCGTTATGTAAAGAGAGGTTAAGTAAATGGAGCTTCGACCATATCAGGAAGAAGCCCGTGCATCAGTAGAGCAGGAATGGGAGCAGGGGCATAAGAAAACCCTGCTCGTCTTGCCTACGGGCACCGGCAAAACCGTAGTATTCAGCAAAATTACAGATGACTGTGTAAAGGACGGAAAGCGGGTGTTGATTATGGCACATCGCGGAGAGCTTCTTGATCAGGCTGCAGAAAAATTGAAAAAGACAACTGGACTCAATGCAGCTGTAGAAAAAGCCGAGTCCAGTTGTCTTAATTCATTGCTCCGTGTAACCGTGGGCTCTGTCCAAACTTTGGGCAGGGAGAAACGGCTGGAGCGGTTCAGTGAAAATTATTTTGACACCATCATCATTGATGAGGCACATCATGCCATCAGTAAATCATACCAGACTGTCCTTCAACATTTCAATAATGCGGAGGTTTTGGGCGTCACTGCGACACCGGACCGCGCCGACATGAAGGATTTGGGCAGTTTCTTTGATTCACTGGCTTATGAGTATAGTTTACCACAAGCCATTCGTGATGGCTACCTTGTCCCGATAAAAGCGCAGACAATTCCGCTGCAGCTCGATATCAGCAAGGTGACCATGTCCGCCGGGGATTTTAAGGCATCGGATGTGGATGATGCTTTGGAGCCGTATTTGGAGCAGATAGCCGAGGAAATGCGGCATTACTGCAAGGGACGTAAAACGGTGGTGTTTTTGCCGCTGGTCAAGACCTCGCAAAAGTTCCGCGACATTCTCAATCAGCATGGTTTCCGGGCGGCCGAGGTCAATGGTGAATCCGCTGACCGCCAGCAGATACTGGAGGACTTTGACAAGGACCAATACGATGTGCTCTGCAATTCCATGCTGTTGACCGAAGGATGGGACTGCCCCAGTGTTGACTGCGTGATTGTACTGCGGCCGACCAAAAGCCGCGCCCTGTACAGTCAGATGGTCGGGCGTGGTACCCGTCTGTTTGCAGGCAAGAAAGACCTGTTGTTACTGGATTTCTTGTGGATGACGGAACGGCATGAGCTTTGCCGCCCGGCACATCTTATTGCAAAATCCAAGCAGGTAGCAGACAAGATGACGGAGAGAATCGCCGAATCAGATGAGCCGCAGGAACTTGGCGAAGTGGAACAGGAAGCAGAACAGGACATCGTCCGGGAACGCGAAAATGCCCTGGCTCAGGAACTGGAGCAGATGAAGAAACGCAAGCGCAAACTGGTTGACCCGTTGCAGTTTGAACTTTCGATTGGCGCTGAAGATTTGAGCAGCTACGTTCCGTCTTTCGGTTGGGAAGTTGAGCCGGTCACGGAAAAGCAGAAAACCAAGCTGGAAAAATTCGGTATTTTCCCGGATGAAATCGAAAGCGCAGGCAAGGCAGCGGTTATCTTAAAGCGGCTTATAAAGCGTGTCGATTTGGGGCTTTCCACGCCCAAGCAGATTCGCTTCCTCGAAAAGAAGGGATTTCAGCATGTGGGGACATGGAGCTTCAAGGAAGCCAACGGCATGATTACCCGG
>CAMNHD010000403.1 GCA_946538875.1 uncultured Treponema sp. | reverse complement strand
GAGGGCACCTCCAAAAAAAATGGCTTTCAAAACACAAAGAGGGCATTCAAAAAATCAAGCCTGAATCAATAATACCATTAGACAAGTATAAGTGCAATAACTTTTCCGTTGCAGCAAGCACGGACTTTGCACGGCAAAGTCCGTGATATCAATGTCTGAGTGCTTAGTAAATCATTGTGCCTATACCGCGGTCGCTGAACATTTCTATGAGCAGTGAATGCGGTACACGGCCGTCGATGATGTGGGTGCGGGGAACTCCTCCCTTTCTTGCAAGCATGCAGCACTCAATTTTTGGAATCATGCCGCCGGCAATTGTTCCGTCCTTGATGAGGGCTTCAACCTGATCCATGTGTATTCTCTGCAGGAGTGAAGACGGATCGTTGATGTCCTTCAAGACACCGGGAACATTCGTGAGCTGCACGAATTTTTCTGCACCAAGGGCAATCGCAATCTTTGCGGCGGCAGTGTCGGCGTTGATGTTGTAGCGGTTGTAGTCGCCTGACTCGCCAAGAGCAACTGTGCTCACCACAGGAATGAACCCCTGTGCGATAAGTGACTGAATGATTTCAGGGTTCACTTTGGTGACTTCGCCCACAAAGCCAAGGTCTGCTCCGTCCTTGGAAATCTTTTTGGCACGAAGAAGACCTGAGTCCACACCGCTCAGGCCCACAGCCTTTCCGCCCTTCTGCAGCAGTATGCCGACAATGTCCTTGTTCAGCTTGCCGGTAAGAACCATCTGCACGATTTCCATAGTCTCGCCGTCAGTGTAGCGCAGACCGTTCACGAATTTGCTCTCTTTGCCGACGCGTGTGAGCATGTTGTTTATTTCAGGACCGCCGCCGTGAACCAGAACCACATGAATGCCGATTGTGTTCAGCAGAACAATGTCTTCCATGACATCGGCCTTGAGTTCTTCGTTGAGCATGGCATTTCCGCCGTACTTTACCACAACAATTTTTCCTACCCAATGCTTGAAGTACGGCAGTGCCTGTACAAGCACATCAGCCCAGTGGGCATTGTCCAAGCGTGGATCGCTTTCGTTCTCTATGTTTTCTCCCATAATGGTCTTCCTCGCTTTGCATGACACCAGTGAGCATGGCGTGTAGGGGTGTGCGCAGGCACAGTGCCTGCCGCAAGGCAGGTACCGGCCGTAGGCAAGCCCCGGAAGGCCTGAATGCATACACACTTTATGTCAGCAAAAAAAATATCTGTCCAAGATGCAGCTGCGTCCCGGATAAAAAAAAATCACAACGAATCAAGTGCGGTAGTCGCCGTTTATCTTGACGTAATCGTATGTAAGGTCGCAGCCCCATGCAGTACCGCTGGCTTTTCCGTCCTTGAGAGCAACGTTGATGGTGACCTCGTCCTCCGACAGAATCTCCTTTGCAAGGGTCTCGTCAAAGTCCAGCGGTGTGCCGTCCTGGAAAACCTGCACTGTTTTTGAGGCCCCTTCCTGAACGCCGAGCACATCGGTTGCACCGTGACGCTTTGCGCCTGCCACACTGGTAAAGCTTACGGAACAGCCCTGAGGGTTGAATTCCTGACCGCTGTAACCAAGTGCACAGAGAATGCGTCCCCAGTTTGCGTCCCTGCCGTAGAACGCGGCCTTGACCAGTGAAGAAGAAATGACGCTCTTTGCAAGGGCACGTGCGGTCTCCACATCCTTGGCTCCGCAGACGTTGCACTCAATCAGATGAGTTGCGCCTTCGCCGTCACCGGCAATCTTTTTTGCCATCTCGGTGTTGAGCGCGTTCAGTGCCGCAAGAAAATCCTGGAAGTCCTTGCCGTCCGCAGTGATTTCTGCGTTTCCGGCCATACCGTTAGCCATGATGGTAAGTGTATCGTTGGTTGAAGTGTCTCCGTCAACGGACACGCAGTTGTATGTCTGGGCAATGCTTGTGCGCAGTGCCTTTTCCAGCATCACTGAGGAAATGGCGCAGTCTGTGGTGACAAAGGAAAGCATTGTGCCCAGATTGATGTGGATCATGCCGCTTCCCTTGCACATTGTTCCTATGCGGACTGTCTTGCCGCCGATTGTTGTCTCCACGGCACATTCCTTGTAGTGGGTATCGGTGGTCATGATTGCAGTGCGGGCTTCTTTGTGGCCTTCTTTGCTGAGGCCTGCCTTGAGTTCCTGAATGTGGCTTTCGATTATTTCTACAGGGAGCTGCATTCCAATCACGCCTGTCGAGCAGACAATCACGTCGTCGCCGTTGATGCCCAGCGCCTTTGCTGCACAGTCGGCCATGCGTCTTGCGGCAAGTGCGCCCTGCTCACCGGTGCAGGCATTTGCTATTCCGCTGTTGGCGATTGCGGCCTGAGCCCTTCCATTGCCCAGGTTCTTTTTGGTCAGTTTGACACACTCGGCCTTTACCCTGTTCTGGGTGAACACACCTGCGGCGGTGCACGGCTTTTCGCTGTACACGAGCGCCACGTCATTCTTGGTGCGGCCTTTCCTGAGTCCGCAGAGCATTCCGTTTGCGGTGAATCCCTGAGGGGCTGTCACTCCGCCATCTATAAACTGCATGTTTTCCTCCTTTAGAATACTGCCAGTGTCTTTTCCAAGCGGGCAATACTTTTTTCAA
>CAMNHD010000402.1 GCA_946538875.1 uncultured Treponema sp. | reverse complement strand
CGCTTTTGATCCTTGCCGCAATAGTCATTCTCTTTATCATTCTTCTGCTGTGGTTCATCAGGTCACGCGGTCTTGCCGGACAGGACAGCTACGCCCCAAAGAAGGACAGTTCCCGTCAAAGCCGTGCACAGCAGGAAGGTCTTGTGGTAAACTGCCCAATGTGTTCTCTGCCACTTGCAAAGGGGCAGGACCTTGTGAGCCGGGTTTACCGCCCGATGAATGTAAGCGACCAGCTGTGCACTATCCACGGGTGCCCGCACTGTTACCCCAGGCCGGAACTGGGGGTAAAAAGGATGTGTCCTGTATGCCATAGGGAAGTTCCTGTGGACGGACACTTGATTGCAAGGCTCTTTAACAAGACTGACGGGAAAAAACATGTGATTGTCACAGGTTGTACGGAGTGTTCGCGCGGGGTACGGTGACGGTATCAGGATTGTCCTACCGGCAATTCCGCAAGGGGTGGCTCCCGCTACTGACGTTGCTGACGCTGCTGGCGTTGCCGCTGCTGGGGCAACTACTAACGCCGTTGCAGCAACCACTACCGCCGTTGCCGCCGCAGCCGCATTACAGAAAACCCCGCTTTCTGCCGATAATAACCAATAAACGGAGGTGTCCATGGCTTTAGAAAAATCATTCAGCGCAGCAGAAGCATTCAGCGCATTCGCAAGAAAATTCGCAAAGTCCACCCAGGCCTCAGGAAACAAAAAACCCGCCATCTTCCACGAAGACCAGCTGCTGCAGAAAAAAGTAAACAGCGCAGACGAAACCTTCCGGCTTACAGTCATCTCCTCATACAAAAAATACCTTAACCCATTTAAAACCCTGGGCAAAAACTCAGCACAGGCAAAGAGCATTGCCAAGGACCAGGAAGACCTGCTCAAGGCCTACGCACTTTTCAAGACGGTGGCAGAAGCAAACCGTACCACCGGAGACGCTGAAACCTACATCAAGATTGACGGCATACAAAGTCCCCTCTGTCAAAAAGACTGCTACACAGCCGGAGGCGAATTCCTCTACATGCAGTGCTGGCTCATATTCGAACAAGGCATCAAGGACTACATTCCCGAACTTGTGGAGCAGACAGTCAACATGCAAAGCTCCTACCGCCTCACGTTCTCCCCGCTCAAGACATACCGCTTTGACTACCAGGACAAAGAAGTCATGGCAATAATCGAGCAGTGCTACCACTCATGAAAAAAGCCCCGCTGACCATCTGCTTCTTTGCAGGCCTTGCGCTTTTCCTCTCACCGCTCAGTGCACAGACAATAGTCCGTGCTCCCCAGGAAGACGTCGACCGCATTTATGACGAAGCCGCTGCCCTACAGGCAAAACTCAAGATTGACGATGCAGAAGTCACGCAGAAAATCCAGCAGATAGAAAGCGCAAAAGAAGACATTCTCTGGCTCAACAAACACCCGGAAGAAGGCAACACAACACTCACCGCCAGAACATTCGCGCTCACGCAGGGATACAAGAACCTTGACGCAAACCAATATGTGTCAAACTCAATCTACGGCTTTATCATAGCGGACGTGGAACCGTACAACCTTATCACGAACAGCTGGCGCCTCCACCTGAGCTCGGAATTCCTTGGATTCAGCAATCTCTTTGAAGAATCATTCGACATAAGCTACAATGACTTTACCGGACGGACATACAACGTATACGGGGACCTCAGCAAAAAGCAGGAAGAAGAATACCAGTACAATGTACAGTACTATGACTCCCTCTTTGAACAAGGCGCACCCCTTCTCTACGCCAAGCTCACGTACAAGATTCAGACATGGCGCCGGGCAAGTGAATACAGATTTCTTCCGATAAAATGCGAGATTTACCGCACCGACAGGAACAAACTCCTGAAAACCGTGTACATGCTTGATATGCTTCCGCAGACATTCACCTTCTACCCCCAGTACGACGTCCGCACCGCGCAGGAACTCTACGACGACTATCAGCGGGTAGACAAAATTCTTGCCGAAGAAGAAGAACTGCGCAACAATCCGTCCAGTTACGAAAAAGTCATAAACAGAGGCTTCAAGCAGCATAAACGCAACACTGCATATCTGACATCAGACACCGTTTTTGCAAACTCGGACTTTGCCAACTTTGACTTCCGCAACATAAAACTGAACGCAGTCGACTTCAACGTGACCCTGGGAATAAACGACTACCTGTATGCAGGCGGACTCTTTGGTTACTGCTACAACGGAAACGGAAAAAACGACTCCTATGGCGGAGGCATAATAGGTGGGGCAAACTACACATTTGTCAATCACATCAGACCCTTTGCCGAAGCCGGCCTAATCATGCACACAAACTGGGACTTCAATATATCACTTGGCTTAGGTTCCGACTTTACAATAGGAAGGATTCTTGCCGTAATCGACTATTCCTACGCATGGACATTCCAGTTCGGGAACCTCATAAACAAAACGGCTCCGCTTTCCCAGTCAATCTACGGCCGCCACAAATTCTCTTTCGGCATAGGCTTTACCTGGTGATTCATCTGTAGCACACGCCTCAGTCCATGTCGCTTAATGATTTTTCAAACAGATATCCGCGATAAGACACTCACCGCATTTTGGGGAACGGGC
>CAMNHD010000401.1 GCA_946538875.1 uncultured Treponema sp. | reverse complement strand
GAGCCGGCGCAAAAATCAACCATAGACAGATTCTACAACTCCATGGGCAGGGACTCATACCTTTTCATAGGTCATTCGGAGAGCCTTTTCGGAATGGACACAAAATTCAAATTTCTGAAGACCGAGTGGGCCTGCCTTTACCACAAGGAAGAGTAGAAATCTTACGGCAAAAAAGTAAAAAAAAGGGGATGAGAAGATGGATGACATATCAGTTTTAGTTTGTGATGACTCTGCATTGATGAGAAACCTGATTTCCCGCATCGTGGACTCAACCGAGGGGCTGAAAACTGCGGGAACAGCGATGAACGGTAAATTCTGCCTGCAAAAAATTCCGAACCTGAAGCCGGACGTGATTCTCCTTGACATAGAGATGCCCGAAATGAACGGAATCCAGTTTCTTGAGGAAAGGCGAAGACAGGGCATAGACATTCCGGTAATCATCCTTTCGTCCATAGCCACGCGGGGTGCCGCCGTCACGATGAAATGTCTTGAGCTTGGTGCGAGCGACTTCATCACAAAGCCGAACGGAGCCATCTCCACAAGCATCGCGAATGTCTCCAACAAAATCATAGAGCTGGTCTCATCCTATGGCGGAAGGTACGCAAGAAGACACGGAAAGGACGTAAATCCCACCGATTATTTCATGCACCAAGCAAAGCTGAAGGAAGCCCAGGCAGCGACGGAAAAAGAGGGACTTACCGAAAAAGTAAAGCCAATCACCACTTCCATCAAGGACACGTCCTTCTCTCCGACTCTGTGGAGCCCGTCCAAAAAGGAACCTGCCGTAATCACTCCGCTCAGGGAACCAGGCAGGATTGATATCGTCGCAATTGGAATCTCAACAGGAGGTCCGAACGCTCTCAGGGAAGTTTTCGCAAAGA
Source organism: uncultured Treponema sp. (assembly GCA_946538875.1). Next base: position 1,716 of record CAMNHD010000401.1, on the reverse strand, counting down.
TTCCGCCGAAATTTCCCAAGCCGATTCTGGTCGTACAGCACATGCCCGCAGGATTCACAAAAGAATTCTCCGCAAGTTTGAACCGTATCTGCCCGCTTGAAGTAAAAGAGGCCGAGGACGGAGATTTGATTCACCCCGGACAGATTTACATTGCCCCTGGAGATTACCATATTTTCGTGGAAAAATCATCGCTTTGCAATGTCGTGCGTCTTTCGCAGGATCCTCAGCGTAACGGTCACAGACCCTCGGCGGACGTACTCTTTGAGTCAGTGGCGAAAATCTACCAGAACCGCGCGCTCGGAGTGATTATGACGGGCATGGGACGTGACGGAGCCGCTCAACTTGCTGAAATGAGAAGGCAGGGTGCATGGACGCTCGGTCAGGATGAAAAATCTTCCATAGTATACGGCATGCCCAAGGTCGCTTTTGAGATGGGGGGAGTCCAAAAGCAGGTTGCACTGGAAGACATGGCGCAGGAAATCACGGAGCTTGTGAGGGAGCACGGTTAAAAATCGGCATTGAGGGGAAAATGTCTTTCGGCAAATGTTTTCCGGATTCAATTGAGGGAACCTCGAGAAACTTCAGCTTTTCGAAATGTCCTTGAATCTGTTACTTTATGGCCCCTCGCTTGTTATATTTTTGGGTGGGAATTATGAAAAAGAAAATTATTCTGTGCCTCATCGCTGCGGTCGCAATCTGGACTTCAACGGCAGAGGCTCCTGTATTAAAGAACATCTTTCCTCAGAACTATGCGCGAATCACAAGCCTCTCGGAAACTGAGTCGGATGCAGTGATTGCCGGTGCCGGAGAGATTTTGGGAAAACAACTCAAAAAGGATTCCGTAAGCGACGATTATTCATTCATCTCGGTCTACATGCAGAACGAAGGGTCGCGTCATTTCTACAGGGTCTGCTATACAAGAAAAAAAATCGAACACATCGGGGAGGTTCCTTTTGAAGAAAGTCTTGTGGATGAGGACGAGCTGTACTGGACAAAAAGCGGTCTTCATTCAATCTACCAGATAATAATGGAAAAGAGTGCCGGAAGATTCACAGTCCTGGGCGGAGGTTGGTACGGAAAGTGGATTGAGGACAACAGCGGCGTAAGGATGCTCTACACTGATTTTCTGCTGGTGCCGTCGGATGAAAGAATCGGATTTATGAAAGCCCAGATTGAGGTTCCTCTCTCCCTGGGTCAGACAAGGGACTCCCTTATAAGAATCTCCATCAGGCACAGGGGCGGGAGGGCATACGGAATGCAGAGTGCGTTCTACCAGCTTTTGGCTCCGGGGGCGACAAATCCGTTCGGTGAAGGTACATCCTACCTTGAGATTCATGCCTCGGACTGTCTTGTGGACACGAAATCTCCCCTGCTCTACTCCATTCTCTCAGGATTCGACAAAAACACCGCGACATGCTGCAAGGAAAATTCCTCCGACAACATGATGGGCATAAGGACGGACTTCCACATGACAAGGGACTACATACGCAAGAACGGAAATCTCAAGCTTCAGCAGGCGGCCATAATCAACGGAGACGCTTCCTCAAAGGCATCCTACTTCAAGACCGACAGAATCGAGACGCTCACAGTGGAAGCATGGGACCCCGCGGATCCTGAAGTAAAAAAGGAGACCTTCTCATTTACGCTGAATGACTACTGCCTAAACAGCCAGACAATATACCTGCCGTTTGAAAGCGGAAAATACAGCTTTCTCTT
>CAMNHD010000400.1 GCA_946538875.1 uncultured Treponema sp. | reverse complement strand
CCGGCACTCGCTGCCGCTCGGTACCCGCCTGCGGCGGGCACTGCTGCGCATGCCTCCATACCGGGCCGGTCGTGTTGTTTCCTATTTGTCAGGGGGAATGACAAGGATGTACTTGGGCTTGGTGGCGATTGTCTCTTTGCCTTTTTCCTCCAGAGTCCATTCCACAACTGTTATCACGGAATTTGTTGAGGGTGTGAAGATGAGGTCACTGCTTGTGAAAAAGTTTTCAGGAGCGGCTCTGGTGTTTATATATTCCTCAAATATGAAGGCACCCTGAGCCAGGTTTTGCTTGACAGTGGAATAAAAGAGATCCTTTGTATTGTTGCGGAGCCTGATTTTTCTGACAGTTCCTTTGCTGATATCCCATAAACTGCTGCTGATATTGAAGGTTCTGAGTTCTTTTGTTGTAAAAAAGAGTTTGTCAGAACTTTCTTCTGCTATCTCGTATTTATCAAGGAAGTTGTAAAAATCTTCTTTGCCGGAGGCTGTGGGTGCAACGCTGATGTCATTGGAGTCCAATGTGAGTGTTGCATTTTCGTTTGAAAAATTAAGCACATACAACTGCCAGCCTTTGTTGTCTGCGGAATACCCCGGAAATGGTCCGCAGACACAGGCACTTAGAATTATTACAAGACTTGCGCAAAGTGTGATACAACTTTTTGTTTTCAATTTTATCTCCTATAGAAAGTCAGACAGACAGCGTCAACTTTTTGCTTGATATTTTCACATGAAATCTGAGGTGCTTGCTTTTATCAAGTTCAGGGTGACAGAGGGGCGGGCTTAATCCAGGTTTGTGCCGGATGAATCCAGGCTGTCTGCGGACTGTGACGGATGGGATTTTGCGGCTGCGGTTCTTTTTGACGGTGCACGCTTTTTGGGGGCTACCAGAAAGCCGAACAGTGAACCTGCAATTCCTCCCGTGAGTTCTGAAACTGTGCAGAGGTTTTTGCGGAGAAATGAGAGGAAGGTGTTTTTTACGGCCGGGTCTGATGGAAGCATGCTTTGTGCGGTGCTGAGTCTGTAGGCAAGGAATACTGTGAGCGCCATAAACAGTGAGACAGGAACTTTGCGCTTGGTGAGCGACACCATTGAGGCGAGTATTATGCACATAAAGACCAGGTTTGCGCTTCCGGTGACGGGACTGTTGCTGACTGTTGCGCATAGGACTCCGCTTACTAGTGCTGATATGCCTGCCATAAGAATCAGGACGGGGGAACCGTAGCGTTCTTCCAGTGTGGCTCCGAGTGTGAGAAGGATGGCGCTGTTTACCAGAAGCTGTGGCCATGATGCGTTACCGAAGATGTGTAATATAATAGAAAGAAAATGCAGTGGATTTGTAAAATTGAATGCTTTTACCGGCGCAGGAAAGCCCTGGAGCAGCTCTGCGGGGAATCCGGCCTTTGTTCCGGGACAGGTGAACAGAAGAGGTGTAATCTTGAATTTTAGTGCAAGGCTGTCCAGTAAAAAAATTGCGGTGCAGATCAGTGTGAATGTGATTACGACCGGTGAGTCGAATTCGAACTTGTAACTCTTTTTTGCCATGCTGTAATTTTATAGAAAATTTCTGCGTGTTTCAAGAGTGGGGTATCAATTTTTCCCTCCTGGAAAAATTGAACCCACGAACTTTGCAGTGCAAAGTTCGTGCTTGCCACAATAGTAACATCTAACGCGCCGTCCATGGCGCTGTCGGTCAAACATTAAGCACAAACAGCATGTATCGGGCGAGCCCGAGATTCCGCAAACCAGGCGCGTAGCCCCGGGTGGAGGGGCCGGCTGCCGGGGGCAGACGGTTGCGCAGCAATGGAGCGGGCCTGGACCCGCGGAACCCCGGAACACGGGTTGGGGGTTCAGGGGGCTCCAGATGGAAATGGGCCAAATTCTTAAAAGCGTTTTGACTTTTAATTGCTGCTTTGCTATACTTTGGGTATGAAAATCGTAATTATTGGTGCAGGGTTTACTGGTACTCAGCTTGCACGCAGACTAATCAATGAAAAAAATGACGTGGTTCTCATTGACAATGATGACGAGACTGTACGCCATGCTTCCAACAGGCTTGACTGTGCTGTGATTCAGGCTGACGGCAACAGTCTTCAGAATCTGGAGGATGCGGGGATTGCAAAGGCTGATGCCCTTGTGGCAGTTACTGACAACGATGAAATAAATATGATCACATGTTCGCTTGTGGATGCGGTTTATCCGGAGCTGCTCAAGATTGCGCGTGTGCGTAACTATGCGTATTACGTGAACACTGCAAATGCAGCTGAACACCATGCGGAGACTTTTGTGGGTAATCACAGGCCTCTTTATGGTATTGACTATATGATTCACCCGGATGTTGAGGCGGCCCAGGCTATTGCTACTGCGGTTGAACATGGTGCGGTGAGCGATGTGGTTTCCTTTGGCGACGGTGAGTATGAACTGTGCAGGCTTATGATTGAGCAGGGCAGCAAGATGGACGGAATTCAGCTTAAGGATATCCGCACTCTTACGGACAAGAAACTGATTGTTGTTTATCTTGAGACTGAGGAAGGGGGCTCTCTTCCCAGCGGCGACACTCTGCTGCATGCGGGGCAGGCTGTGGGTATTCTTACCAAGAAGGAAGATG
>CAMNHD010000399.1 GCA_946538875.1 uncultured Treponema sp. | reverse complement strand
TGGTGAGTGTCACAAAGCGCGGGGGAACCTCTTATATTTTGGACAGCAAGACAAGAGCCACAGTTGATGATGTGGCTGGTACTAAGGAGGCAGCAGAATGAACGGTACAAAGATATATGACCTTATTGTAATCGGTGGTGGTCCGGCAGGACTTGCGGCTGCCATCTCGGCCAAGCAGAACGGGCTCAAGGATGTGCTTGTTCTTGAACGCGACAACCGTGCCGGAGGAATCCTTCTGCAGTGCATCCACAATGGTTTTGGTCTGCATCACTTTGGTGAGGAACTGACTGGTCCTGAATATGCGGGACGCTTTGTAAAGCAGGCAGAGGAACTGGATGTTGAGGTAAAGGTCAACACTATGGTTCTTGAAATCCAGAAGGGAGAACCTCTGCATCAGGTGGTTGCGCTGAACTCTACTGACGGACTTATGTGCCTATCCGCAAGGACTGTGGCACTTGCAATGGGTTGCCGCGAGCGTACAAGGGGTGCTCTTGTGATTCCTGGAACCAGACCGGCAGGTATTTTTACAGCAGGAAGCGCCCAGCGTTTTGTGAACATTGACGGATATCTTCCAGGAAAAAAAGTTGTGATTCTTGGTTCCGGCGATATCGGTTTGATAATGGCCCGACGTCTTACACTGGAGGGGGCCGAGGTGAAGCTTGTCTGCGAAATAATGAATTACTCGGCAGGTCTTGCCCGCAACATGACCCAGTGTCTGTACAACTTTAACATACCGCTCAAGCTTTCGACCACAATTGTCAAGATTCACGGAACGGAGCGTGTCAGCGGTGTGACAATCGCAAAGGTGGATTCCCACCGCAAGCCTATTCCTGGTACTGAGGAATTCATTGAGTGTGACACGGTGTTGCTGAGTGTCGGCCTTATTCCTGAAAACGAGGTCAGCATTGCCGCAGGCGTGGCGCTTGACGCAATCACTTCGGGACCTTCTGTGAATCAGTATATGGAAACTTCAATTCCAGGTATCTTTGCCTGTGGAAACTCCGTACATGTCCACGATCTGGTTGACTATGTTACGGAGGAGTCTCTTCTTGCAGGAAAGTGTGCGGCTGACTATGTAAGGAAAACTTTCGGGGCGGGTGCAGAGTCCAAGGCTTCTGCTGTGACTCTTCCTGTGACTCCGGGAAACCGCGTGCGCTATACTGTACCGCAGCACATTGATCTGGACGGCGGGAACCAGGGCACTATGCTTATGTTCCGGGCGACTGATGTGTACCGCAGCGTGACGGTGACTGTTTATTCGGGAAGCACTGTGATTGCCCAGCAGAAAAAGCGGGTTGTGCGTCCTGGTGAGATGCAGACTATAAATCTTCGCGAAAAAGAAATGCAGAAGATTGCCCAGTCAGGGCAGCCTGTTACAGTAAGCATAGAACTGCCGGAAGACGCGATTGACTGATACCAAGGAGGAATGACTTATTATGGAAGAAAAAAATAATCAGGAAATAAAGCATTTGACGTGCATCATCTGTCCGATGGGTTGTCCACTGGAAGTGAATCTGCCGGAAAATTATTCTGCAGAAACTGCCCGCAGCATTGACCCGGCCCTGTTTGCTGTAAGCGGAAACACTTGCCCGCGCGGTGACTCTTATGCGCGTAAGGAACTGACTACCCCGGAGCGTACTCTTACATGCACTGTGGCGGTGAGCGGTGGAAGCCGTCCTCTGGTCAGTGCAAAGACTGCCGGTGAAGTTCCCAAGGAGCTGCTCATGGATTGTATGCAGACTGTGCGCCGTCTGACTGTGAAGGCTCCGGTAAAGGCAGGAAGTGTTTTGTATCCTGACCTTCTGCACACAGGCATCAATCTTGTTGCCTGCGAAGATGTGAGTGTCTGAAAAAAAAGGACTGTCTGCAATGTTCTGTGCTGAGTGCAAAGAACGTTTTGGACAGTCCCGTTTTTGTGTTTTGTATCTGGATGTCAGTTATTTATCTGAAGCTTCCTGTGATTCTATTTTGCTGAGCTTTGAGTTTTTCTTGCCGATGGCATAAAGGCTCAAAAGAACAGCAACTGTTATGATGACAGCTCCTGCAATTTCCCACAGACCGTTTGTAAGTTCTGTGATGCCTATAATCACTGCAAACAGTTTGAATCCCTTGAGTGTATCTGGATTGAAACCTCTCTTTATCAAAGTGTTGCGTACAAGTGGAAGATATGAGTCTAAGTAAATAAGATAAATTGAACCCATTACAAGAACTGTATGGATAAAGGTTCCCAGTCCTGCTGCAATTCCGCCGCTCACTGCCTTGGGGCAGCGCAGTGAATTGAATGCGTTGAAGATAAGCCACACAAATACGGGGAAGAGCATTCTTGGCAGAATTGAAACAAGCGGGTTCACAAAGAAGGGGCTTGAGCCAGTTACGGCTGCCCTGATGAGCGATGTCAGGCCAAAGATAAGACCTACGCTGACTCCGGGGATAAGGCCGGCCACTACTGTTGCAAGAATTGCCGGAATATGCATGACTGTGATGGCGAGAGGGCCAATCTGAATGTAGCCGAGCGGGGTGATGCTGAGCACTACGCTTAATGCTCCGAACACGCCTGTGATTGCCAGTTTGAAATTCAGGGAACGGTTTGCACCTAATTTATTATTTTCGGAA
>CAMNHD010000398.1 GCA_946538875.1 uncultured Treponema sp. | reverse complement strand
TCGTGCTTGAGGAAACCCACAGAAAGTTCCCTCTGGACAACAACGGCGGGGAGGACACAAGCGGAAGGACAAGTCTCCTTGAATCCGAAGGGGGGAGCCTCTACTTTGACTCACTTGATGCCATGAACAATTACACCAGGACATTCGACATGTCCACGGACGAAATAGCCAGGGAAATCCGTGGTTACTACAATTACAAGGTCTACGTGATTTCAAGGGAGCTGACTACCAATGTGGAGACAGCTATCCAGTCAGCACCGGCAAGTGCGGAAGACGCCACGACAATCACTGTCTCCAACTCTGACTACAAGATTGAAGACGCCTATGTCGAGCAGGGACACACAGACAAATTCGTCCTCGCATGGAAATATGATGCTGATTACACATATACAATTTTCTACACGCCGATTGTGGACGGAATCACTGGAATCCAGTCCGAACCAGTAATATTCGATGGTTCTGCACTGGCAGACGGAGAGACCGCAAGCTACACAGACCCAGCAGAAAGCGGCGACTGCAGAATCTACACAATACAGGCAGAAAAGGAGGGAGAGCTGCCCGCCTCATGGACTTCAAGCAAGGTGGAGACACTGGGCACACCTGTTCCTCATTTTGACGGGGATGCAAAGTCATACAAGGACATAAGCATAACCTGGAAAACAGTCCAGCTGGCTTCCGGCTACGCAATCAAGCTCGACAATAACGAAGCTGTTTCCCTCAGCGAAGAAAATGCCCAGAACTGGACTCTTGAAGGCGATGTTTATACCTATACATTCAAGGATGTGGATTCTCCTGACGAAAACGGCTTTATTGACGCCTCCAAGGCCGGCGCCGCACATACAGTAATAGTTTCAGCATCTTCTGCAGAAGACAGCCAGAACCATGTTGTAAATCAGACAAGCAGCAGCCAGGCAATAACAGCATGCACAATGGGACCGGCACAGCTTTCTCTAAACGCAAGCACCGCTTCTTCCCGCAGCACAATAACAGTCAGATGGAACAGGCTTTCAAGCGCCTCCGCCTATATTCTCATGCGCGACCGCTACTCAATAAACGAAGACAACTCCCGTGAATTGAGCTCACACGAAGTCTTTATGATAGACGGTTCAGACACACCTGCAGTAACATTCGGCGGCGACACTGTCGGTGTGAACATGAAGATAAACCTTTCAGAAGGCGTATACACTCTTACCGACACAGACACTCAGGGAAGCGACACACAGGGCCAGCTGGAAAAGTCACAGAGCCTTATTTCATGGGGACTTCCGTACATCTACACGGTAATTCCAGTACTCTCACCTTCCGACGAATACTCACCACAGACAGAGGGTGGAGAAACAGGCACACTTGCTTATGGAAACAATTCTATAAAATACAGGAATTTCTCAACAAATTCAGGAACAAGTGTCCTTGGATGCACAGTCGGCTACGGTATGAATGTAAGGGCAACCAAGTCTGAATACACCAACACGATTGTAATTTTATGGAACAAGCCTGCTTATGTCCCCGCCAACGCATTCCCTGTGGTGTACAAGAGAATCAAGGGAACAGGCTCATGGGGAACTGAATACACCGCGTCTTCCAGCGACAGCTCCAGAACCCGCTACGAACTGATTTCACAGGTTTCAGATATCAACGTCTACGACTTTGCCATCCAGTACTGCACTGCTTCTGTAGGTAAGTCAAGTCTCCCGGCCTCTTACGAAAACGAATTGACTTCCCGGCTTGACAAGAACGGAGAGCAGATAAACCAGGGATACTTCTTCAGCCTTGCGCCTCTTGTTGCAAGAAACGTGCCGGATGCAGGCGACGGTCACGAAGGCTTTACAGAACGCATTACAATCAGCTACTGGGATTACTCTGAACGTGCTGTGGGTCCGTCAGCAGGAAGCACGTACACACTCAGTTCAAAGAACCTTAACAACAGCGCCTCATACTTCCCGATCGGAACCTTTACAATCCAGTCCGACATGAGCATAAGCGGCAAGGTCGGAACCAATGCAGAGGGAGCCCGCAGCTGGTACGAATGCAAATTCACCGCTTCCGGCGACTACACAAGCCTTGACATCGCTCCTTACGCAAAAGACTCAACCACCCTGCTGAACGACTCAAGCACAGAAATACATAACGGACTCCTTAAGGTTCTGCGCGACTACAAGCATTACTACCAGCTTGAGGTTTCCCGCCTCAACTCAGACGGAGAGACAATCACATCAAGCGTGACGGCGGACACCTACCGGCGAATCACCAGACCGGAGCTTGTAAAGGCGGCACTCCTGAACATTGCTTACGGCTTCTATATAGAAGCAGGAGGAAATGCAGACTATACAAATGTCGAAGAAAAGTTCAAGTACAAGGACAATCAGACAATTGCAGCCGGTGGCGGAAGCGCAACATTCGGAAAAGGCAGCTTACTTGGAATCAGTGAGGCTGGAAAGTATAAAGCAAACGTCTCGTTCGACTTATATGCTCCGTCCATGAAGGGACCTTCAGGAGAAAGCACAACGATGACTGCAGTTTCCTTCTCGAATGTTTCAGTACGCATGGCAGGCTTGGGTGACTATTATCTTGGAAAATTCCGCACAGAAGGCTTCACAGTCACGGTCAAGAACATTCA
>CAMNHD010000397.1 GCA_946538875.1 uncultured Treponema sp. | reverse complement strand
TACCTGCAGGATTACTTTACCTGCCTGAGCAACGAAGAAGCTTCCACAGGCTCCAACTATGAATACTTTGATTCAAGTTCGGACTTTAAATTCCTTGGTACCGAAGTCGTCTATAGAATCTACAACAGTCTTTCAACTCTCAACAGTGCCGTCTCAAGCATAGAGTCAATGGCTTCGTCCACTTCCTCCTCTACAAACGCCGCCACAAACCTTATCGAGACCAAGGGGTATAAGCCCCTCAAGTTGGATAAGGGCAGCGTAGCACCCCTGATGCAGGCAGGCTCCACGCCAAACAACCGCCATCTATACGTGCGGCTCACTTCTTATGGTGAAGACCCTAAATTCCAGAGTTCCATCTGCATAAGCGACATGACCCTCACCACCTTTGAGGAAGATGCGGCGCTAAGGAAAAATGGTGAAATTGTCAAACCCAGACGTTACATCGATAACAGTTTCGGCTTTGAATTCAATTCCGGGGACGAAAACAATCCTGTTCCCAAATCAGATGATGATGATGTGACATATTCCTCCACGGCTACAGAAGATGGTGTCTGGTATGTGGACATGTTCGCGCTTTCCGTGGGAAGGGATGCCACTTTCACCACCACTTATTCAATTCCTTACCACATGGGATCTGTACGTATTGCGGAATCCGACTACGCTGACTGATGTCTTGTCCGCTTGAGACGCCAAGGCGGTGCGGCCCGGCATGGAGCCCCGTAGTTGCCGCAGGGGAGCAGGGCGAGTCTGCGGCAATGAGCGGACAGCGAAGGGCGGAACGCCGGTGGACTTTTCAGCCTCACTTGGTTTACATGGCGTCAGTGCCTGTACTATTAATGAACGCCGCATAAATTGGCAGCCTTTTTACAAAAATGGATTTCCGTGACTGACAGGTGACTGGCAACTGCAGCCAAAAAAATCTCTTCCATAAGAAATGCTTTTGTGATATAATTCCACCACTTTAAAATACTATTGGAGCGCAAAATGAACTCTTCTGAGATTTTAGGTCCGCATGACAGGCCTCCGCTTGCCAAATGGATACCTCTTAGCTTCCAGCATGTGTTTGCAATGTTCGGAGCTACAGTTCTAGTCCCACTTCTTACCGGGCTCAACACGTCGACAGCACTTTTTACCGCTGGTACAGGAACACTGATTTACATCCTGCTTACAAGCGCAAAGGTACCGGCATTCCTTGGCTCATCATTTGCCTTTATACCGGCGCTGAACGCCATCAGCCAGAACCCGGAGCTTGGTCCCGCATACGCAATGGGAGGAGCAATCGCTGCCGGTGCATTCTACTGCTTGATCGGCCTTATCATCAGGTTCACAGGCAAGAGTTGGATTGACAAGGCTCTTCCGCCGGTGGTCATCGGTTCGGTAATCATCGTGATAGGTCTTGGTCTTGCCCCAAATGCAATCAGACAGGCCTTCTTTGCGCAGGCTGCTGACGGTTCCGAAAAGTATTCACTTGTCTGTGCAAGCATTGCGGCTGTGACACTTGTCATAGCCATTATCGCGACAATCTTCCTGAAGGGCTTCTTCAACACTATATCGATTCTGATTGGACTTGTCGGCGGTTACATCTTTACCCTGGTGATGGGCTTTATAAACCCAAAGTACCACTTCATTGACTTTTCCGGCGTGGCAAAGGCTCCGTGGGTGGGGCTGCCCTTCCTGCAGACTGATCCTGCCGGGCACGCTTACTGGTTGACGCCCAAATTCAATATTGTGGCGATTCTTACTTTTGTGATTGTATCCATCTCCACAATCTGCGAACATCTTGGCGATACTCTCACCACATCCACGGTTGTCGGCAAGGACTTTACAAAGGACCCGGGACTGCACCGCACACTGCTCGGCGACGGAGTTGCAACCGCATGGGCCGCACTGTGGGGTGGCCCGCCGAACACAACTTACGGCGAGAACATCGGTGTGATGGCTATCACCAAGGTATATTCTGTATGGGTCATCGGTGGAGCCGCTGTGATTGCGACAGTGCTTTCTTTCTGTCCAAAGTTCGGTGCTCTTATCAACACTATACCGCAGCCTGTTCTGGGCGGTATCTGCACACTGCTTTACGGCCTGATTGCTTCTTCCGGCCTCCGCACAATAGTTGAAAGCGGGGTGGACTACAAGAACAAGCGCAACCTTACCATCTCGTCGGTCATACTGGTGCTTGGAATTGGCGGCGCCATGATCGAGTTCAATATGGGAAGCAAGTTCACGTTCAAGCTTGGCGGTGTAGCCCTTGCAACCGTTGCGGGCATACTCCTGAATCTTATCATACCAAAGGAAAAGGAAGAAAACTAAGCTCTTTTTTGAGCCCGTATCATGTTCCCCGGCTTTAATGTCGGGGGATTTTTTTTACCTATAGAATTTTTTTGGACGACCCTGTATTGTCCACTTTTTCAGGAACTGTGCAAAGTGAATCCTTCACCGCATTCCCAGTGTTCCGCAACCAGGTCTGCCAGCCTCCGGCTGTCAGACTGCCTACGGCATTGCTCCACCCTGGCGTAGGCCTCCGGGGGCAAAAAAAAAGACTTCCTTTTTTGAAAGGAAGCCTTTGACGCATGGCAGACTCGAACTGCCGACCCTCTGCTTAGAAGGCAGATGCTCTAA
>CAMNHD010000396.1 GCA_946538875.1 uncultured Treponema sp. | reverse complement strand
CAACGCAATTTTCTGCAGAGATGACACAGTTATGCTCCGTTTCTCCTGAATAGGAGACTTCCCTTACTGTTTCGGTAGAATTCCGCCCCATACTTAGGAAAAAGAACAGAAGCGCGCCTTGCGTCACATAGAATAGCCGGGCTGAATCACAGTGTTCGGGTCGGAAACAACCTTGTCGTAAACCTTGTCCTTCCACTCATCCTGCGGAACATCCACAACACTTACAGAAAAATGCTCCTTTGCCCGCGCAAGAGACGCCGAAGCCGCCTCCAGCACTTTTTCTGCCAGAGCCTTCTTGGTGGCATCATCCCTTCCCGGGTACATCTGAATCGTAATATGAGGCATACAAACTCCTTTTCCCCATAATACACCAAGCCACACGCTTTTTCAATCGCATTCCTGGAGCCGCCTGCCACTTTCACCGTGCACGAATTTCACTATTACTACCAGGCAATGTTTTCTGCTGTGTTGAAGTATGCCCAACGAGAATTTTCCGGAGGAAAATACTAGCCCCGATTGTAAGGGCGCCGGAGGCGTTGCGGAAGGAACGCAGTGACTGGAGCAATGAACCCTGAAAAGCGGGGAAAGCGGTTTTGTGCGCGGCCGGTTGGAGCCTTTCTGCTGACGGCGGACAATTCAGCCGGCTCCACGGCAGAATTCGCTTATTCACTTTCTTCTATATAATAGTCACAACTGCCATATTGAATTTATTCATACTTTTCTATAAACTGTCACGCTATGGATTTGATTAAGAAACTTGAAGACCTTTCGGTACGGTTTGGCGAAGTCACGCAGATGGTTGCGGACCCTGACCTGGTCAAGGACCAGTCTAAATTCAAAGACGTCATGCGTGAGCACCAGTATCTTTCCAGCCTCATGGATTTGTATGCCGAATACAAGAGAATTCTCACCGGCATTGACGAGGCCACTGTCCTGATCACAGAGGAAGAGGACCACGACATGAAGGAGCTGGCACGCGAGGAGCTCAAGCAGCTTGAGGAGCAGAAGCCCCAGATGGAGGAACAGATCAAGCTCAAGCTTATTCCTCCTGATCCGCTTGACGAAAAGAACATCATCCTTGAAATCCGCAGTGCCGCCGGCGGTGACGAAGCAAGTCTCTTTGTGCGTGATCTTTGGGAAATGTATACGCATCTTGCAGAACGCAAGGGCTGGAAGACTGAGACTATGGAAGCCCAGGAAACCGAAGTCGGCGGCTTTAACAAAATCGTCACTTCCATCAGCGGAACCTTTGTCTACGGAACTCTGCGCTGGGAAAGCGGCGTTCACCGTGTACAGCGTGTGCCTGCCACCGAGTCGCAGGGGCGTCTCCAGACTTCGACCGTTACTGTCGCCGTTCTGCCTGAAGCTGACGAAACTGAAATCAACATCAAGCCTGAGGATGTGCGCGTGGACGTAATGCGTGCGGGTGGCCCGGGTGGACAGTGCGTCAACACCACAGACTCCGCAGTGCGTCTTACACATATTCCGACCGGCATCGTGGTCATCCAGCAGGACGAAAAGTCGCAGCACAAGAACAAGGCCAAGGCTTTCCAGATTCTGCGCGCCCGACTCTTTGACCTTGAGGAGAGCAAGAAGCAGGCTGAGCGTTCCAGCGCAAGAAAGAGCATGGTTGGCAGCGGCGCCCGCAGTGAAAAAATCCGCACTTACAATTATCCGCAGGACCGCATCACCGACCACCGCATAAACCTTTCCGTGCACAATCTGCCGGGCTTTATGATGGGCAACATGGACGAAATGCTTGACGCTTTGAATGTCTACGCGAAGGAAGAACAGCTCAAGGATGTTTCTGATCTTGAGGGTTAATTTCTGAAATGAACATTCAGGAAGCAAAAAACTTCTGCATAAAAACTCTTGAGCAGACAAGCCCCTCCCCCAAGCTGGATGCGGAATGTCTGCTCATGCACATTCTGGGCTGTGACAGGACTGCCCTTCTCTTTAAGAGGGATTCTCTGCTTTCTGCGGAACAGGAAGCGGAACTTTGCAAAGCCCTTGACCTGCGAAAGACCGGACTGCCGGTTGCCTATATCACTGGCAAAAAAGAATTCTACGGCCTGACTTTTTCTGTTACTACCGACGTTCTCATTCCCAAGCCTGACACTGAGCTTTTGGTTGAACTTGCAATCGAGCGGCTTGAGCAGATCTATTCTATAGAAGAAAACCGCGGAAAACCTGTGCAGATTTGCGACATGTGCACGGGAAGCGGATGCGTCGGCATAACTGTTGCGCATACATGGACCAGGCTCCACCCTTCTTTTCCCAAGCCTGAGCTTACCCTCTGCGACATAAGCGGGGCGGCCCTGGACATTGCGAGGAAAAACGCGTTCGCCCTTATTCCGGACATTCCAGTTGAGTTCTGCCAGGGGGATTTGTTTGACGCACTTGAAAAGAGCTTTGACCTTATCCTGACGAACCCGCCCTACATTCCGGCGCACGAGGCCCGCGAGCTTTTGAAAGACGGACGGTCTGAGCCGATTCTTGCGCTGGATGGGGATGTGGATTGGCGGAGCGATGGGGCTTGGCAAAGCGGGGGATGTCCGCAGAGCAGTATCTCTTTGCAAACCGCCGCCTCTCCGCAGAGCGATGTTGCTTTGCAAACCG
>CAMNHD010000395.1 GCA_946538875.1 uncultured Treponema sp. | reverse complement strand
TTTATGCTCTTTTGAAAGTCTTTCGTATTCGTCACGAATGATTTTTGCAGAGGCTCTTGTTCTGCCATTGGCAAAGTCCGGGTTTGCATTGCAATACTTCTCATAGGTTTCGATATCATCCAGAACTTGCAAAAAGTATTCCCCTGAGTGCTTAATGTCGTTGTCCAGTTCATCCCGGAACCTCAGAATATGAGTCCTAGACTGCAAAGCATCCCGCTTCTCAATGGACGCTTCCAGCTTCCCGACCTTCTCAGAGATTTCGGAAATGGCCTTAACAATGGCTTCGGATTTGTCGTGCTTGCTGTCATGCCGATTGATGAGAAATTGCACAAAAGCAAACAGGCCACCCCCGACTAAGAGGGTAGCCACATTTAAAAGAATTTCCATTTGTTGTTGTCCTTATTCTGTAGCGGTGTCAAGATCGTGACGGTAGCACTCATTCTTCAGCGGGATGCCGTACGCATTAACCAGAATGGCAGAATGTGCTTCTACAGAAGATGTTGCCGCCGCCGCAAGGACAGAATGATATTTTGCTTCTGCTTCTGCAAGCGTGGTGTGTGCGGTTACCAAGTTACCAAGCTGTTCGCCGTTTTTCTGAAGTTCAATTACGATGTACATTTGAATTTCCTTTCTTTAAAGTGCTTTGATTAGTGAGTTAAATTTCTTTTTATCCAATGATCAGACGGATGCCACCAAATATACGGTCACCAGATTCGGTTGCGTCTGTTCTCTGAATGGTCAATGTTTTTGTAGACGCGTCATAGGTTGCTTCAAATACTCTGGCAGAAACTCCATCATATAATTTGGTAATGGTTACAAGATTGGAAGTTGAGTTTATCCATAAAAGATAACAAAACTCTCTCCCATTCGCAGTGCCGCCAAAAAACAATCCTGCTGAGTGCCTTGAATTGTCTTTGTTTGACAAAGTGAAAGAGTAGCTAAGAGCATTGGTATTATTCATATACATCCGCATACCGCCGAAGTTGCTATTTAACGCATCAACCTCCGCTCTTGTCGGTTCCTTGACAATTTTTGATGCGGTTGACGTGGTCGGATTATACACGCCTGTGTATGTATACTCTGTGTCTAGGACATTCATCGTATACATATAGGCTGTGGATGACTGTCTGGAGAACCATGTTTTCATGTTATTCTTGCCAGACAAAGTCTCCCCAGCAAGAACGTTCACCACCTCATTTGAGTACGCCTGTACAAGTATTCCTTTCGGTGCTTGGATTGCGTTGAGTGCATCGTTCAGCTTGGTGATGCTGTTTACATAGACGTTGGTGTTGTTCAGTCCATCCAACGCCGTTTTAACACTCTGGGCTGACCCCGCAAGGGTAGAAGCTGAATACTGTTCAATTATGGCCTTGGCTAAAGCGTCATAATCAATCTTGGTTGTCTGTGAACCATTGTCTGTTGCAAAGTACCCTCCGGAGCCTATGGCGGTTACGTCGGGCAATTCATGGATTTGCATAAGTTCTGCACCATCCTTTCAAGTGTTGCTATCCGGTCATTGAGTTGCTTTATTTCAGCGTCCTGTTTTTTGACGCAGTTGAACAGTAGTAAGGTTAAGGAATTGTAATTCAGAGACAGATAGCCGTCCTCATCCTCGTGGACAATTCCACTTTCTGTAATACCTCTATCTTCCAGAGCTTTCTTAACCTTCTGAGCGGAAAAACCGATATTCTCTTTATCGTCTCCGCCCTCTTTCCATTTGAACAGCTGCGGAGTTAAATCATCAATCAGTCTGTCATAGGCGGGATTCCAGGGTAAGAAGTTCTTTTTGCGCTCATCGGAAGTATTGATGAAAGATGTTCCGCTAACACTTCCGGTAAATTTACCCGCGCCGTAAACATCAAGGCCCGTGGCTGTTGAGCTTAACGCGCCAGTTATTGCCACCTTAACGCCATGCAAAGTTAAAGTAGTCCCGTCTCCGCTTATTGTGGTTCCGCCAGTAGTTTGATTGTCGTTCCCGAAATATACAGCTTGTAAAAACTGCGCGATGCCATCAAAGATAATTTGTTTGTAAGTGTAACTCGAATAATACCCGACATTAAACCTCATCAGGTTAGAATAAGAACTCCCGTTATTATATCTGACTGAAAAGGCTTGTGCCGTATTGAGTGCTAATACGCCGTTGTCTGTATTGGAAAATTTACCCAAAGTAAAAGCGAAATCAGTATTGTTGGATGCTAAAAAATGGATATTACTATTTTCAGTTAAATCCATAGAGCTGCTGTGTAGTTCTGAACCAAAAAACAATATCTTTTGGGTATATCCGTAAGGTGATGTTGTCCCGGTATCATCATCATTAAGATAAATTTTATACGCACCGCCACCGTCACGGCTCAGGCCGATTGCTACATTTTGCCCTACTAACCCCAGAGCTGTAGCACCGGTATTTACATAACTACCATCAACCTGATGTTGAACATAAAACGTCCCGACATACCCTTTTTGATTACTTGCGCTGTCAAAAATTCGCAAATAACCCTCAGTCATTCTAATAGAACGCTGATTTGACGTTGTGACAAAATTACCATTGTCAAGGTTCCAGTAACTCAACCCATCTTCTGACTGAATAGTCCCGGCCCTGACCATATTAGCCGACAGCGTCCCCGCCTTTATATAG
>CAMNHD010000394.1 GCA_946538875.1 uncultured Treponema sp. | reverse complement strand
CGGAGAACAACACAACGGGTTGTTGATGGGGATTTCTTACTACGCATGCAAGAATGAGGCAGCGATAACTTTACCACAATTCTGCCGCACATAAAAACAGCCCTGCGACATTTGTTTGCCGCAGGACGTTTGTTTTTGATGCACACTCCGCGGGGGAGAGTGGATAGTGGTTACTCTACAGTCTTATATGACATAGCTGCGCATGGTACATCATTCACAGAAGACACTGTAAAGAAATGGCAACTTGCATGTTGTGCAATCTTATTATCATATTCACACTGCAAATATTTCCATCCACTGTATCCTTCTGCTAATGACGAAGTACAATCAGATGTATCAACCCATTTGAATGAAGCAACTTTTTTGTCAGTTATATAAGCTGTTTCTGATTCAAGTGCCATAAAATAAACACTTCGTTTATTATTCATGGTCTTTCCCCAGTAAGAATACATATACGAACTATCACTCTCGGCACGGCCATTTGTTACATTATTATCAGAACCAATTGTTTGATACAAATAATAACCTGATTCTGAACCATCAGCTGTTCCCATCAAACTAAAGTAATCAAGTTTCTCTGGTGAACTCAAACTTGGCATTACAAGCCAGTCTGTATAAAGCAAATTCGCATATCCACCTTCACTAGAATCAGCAGCTACTAAGTGATAGCCAGAATTGTTTTCAGACATTGTACTTACAATTTCTCGACTGTTATAACCGCTCTTTATATGCCAAACGACTTTTACCGGTGTTACAGTTGGAGTATCTTCACCTACCTCATCATTACTTGCCTTTACAGTGAATGTATATTCAGTGCCTACTGTAAGACCTGCAAAACCAACTTTCTCAGTTCCTTGTGTAATACCAGACTTAACAAGTGGATCTCCATCCGCTGATGTCGCAGTTACTGTATAAGTAAAGTCATTTCTTGTATTGGCATCTGCCCAAGAGACAACAACATGACCTGTCCAACCGGCAACGGCGGTTACATTTGTCGGCTTGTTCACACCCTCAGGAGTCTGAACTACATCAAATGAAACTTCTGAAGATGCATTTCCATACACATCATAAGCTTTAATCTTAAATGTATAAGAAGTCTCTGCGGTAAGGCCTGTAATAGTTTTTGTTGTACCTGTTGCTTCAATAGGTTCCTCAAGATTAGCTGTAGAAATCACCACATGACTAAAATCCAAATCACTTGGATTTGTCCATGTGAGAGTTACAGAAGAAGGACCATTCGCAACTGCAGAAACTACAGTTGGCGCTGCAGGCTTATCATTTCTATAATCTTTTGTATACTCCAATGTCTTTACTGCATAGAGTTTTTCTCCACCTTCAGTCGTTCCCATAAAAACATTACCACAGTTCGCAACCCAAATTTTTCCTTCAAGAGCATTACAACTTACATTGTACCATGCATTTCCATAGCCATCAGGAAGATCTGTTGTATTCACCTTTTTGAATTTAAATGAAGCATAATCATTATGCCCTTCAAATTCACTCTGAGATCCAATCCACACGTTCTGTGAATTTCCGTAATTATACCCCCAACCGGAAGTTGCTTTCGTATTGTAAGCATTGTTCCATGTCTTATTCTTGCCAACATCTGCATAAACATAAAGAGCACTCGGCACAAATGTTGAACCAGAGATAGTTGCGGCTTCAAGTGTTACAGCATCATCTGTTTCATCAAAGGCAGGATAAGCAACATAACAATCATACTTTTGATTTCCCCACTTTATATCTGTTCCAGAGTTCATAGCTACAATATTTCTATAGTCAACAGACGCAGATACATTAGGAGAAATATCAGAATATACATCTCCATCTTTCCAATTGTTCTTAATCTGCCAAACCACCACCTTAGCAGTAGCCTTAATTCCCGACACCGTATACTTGCTTCCAGCCTTTACGCTGAATGTGTATTCTGTGCCGGTTGTAAGCCCTGTTAAGAGAGCCTTTTCTTTTCCTGATTCAATAGTCTTAGTAGAAGGTGCGCCTTCAACTGTATAAGTATATAGAACTTTTTCACCTGTAGATGCATCATAGTCAACTGCATCTTTCCAAGTAACAACTACTGAGCCTGTATAAAGAGGCTCTGCGTTTACAGAATCCTCAAATGAAACAAATGCAACTGCCTTGCTGATTTCTGTCTTCTTGGCATTTCCAAGGGAGTCGATTGCTTCAAGACTATATGTACCTGCTGCATCAACTACATAGAATTTATCTGCACCAGGAACGGCATCAGTAAATGTCTCTACAACATTTTCACCCTTGTAAAGTTTTACAGTCGCAAGGTCTGCATCAGCAGGGTTGGTCCAGCTAATCTTTGCTGTTGAAGTTCCGTTAAGAACATTTATCGTAGAAGCTGCAATCTCAGGAGCTGTTGAGTCACCCACAGTGCTTGCCTCAACAACCGCAGTCTTTACAACGTCGCCCTCAAGGTCGGCAGAAGAGTTGCCCTTTCCGTCTTTAGCCACAACGGTAATTTCGTAAGGCATGTCATCCGTATATCCTGTAAATCCTGAGAGTATGATGTCAAGCTTGCCATCTGCGGCGACTTCACTTACATCAAGACCGTTGACTGCATCGTAGCCCGCGATAAGGTCTGCCACGGCAGGAACTGTTGCGGCAG
>CAMNHD010000393.1 GCA_946538875.1 uncultured Treponema sp. | reverse complement strand
TCTGGAGCGTAACGACAGCCTCTGAAAACTGAATCTGGATTGCCGGATATTTCATCGAGAGCGGCAAAGTTTCTCCCGGAATAAATTCAATCACCTCAAAACTGTCTGCCAGGGATTTTGGACTGACATAGGAAGCTCCTGCAACATCTCCGGTAAAGTCCGCATTACCCTTACCGCCAGAATTTTTCCCCCTGCAGGAAAACAAAAAAGTACTCAGCAATCCGCCAAGAAGCAATACCAAACCGACTTTTTTCATCGCATACTCCAAGTCTACTATTTCTTAAATCCTAGCACTTTTCAATAAAGATTGGAAGAAGTTCAGGACGGCATTTCATTGTTCACATCCACTTTTCAGGCGCACGCGCAGAATTAGTCCCTGGCAAGATCCCCGCTTTCCGGGGTTCCGGCCCAGGCCTTCATGGCGCATACGCGCCACCGCTGTGCGGCCCCTACAATCGGGCGTATGTGCTCCGGCCGCCCGGACGGTAGATTTTTTTGCAAAAAGATTCTATATTATCCCACATGAAACCAAATACCGTAATACTCGTTTCCATACTCTGCATCGTCATGGGAACAGTCTTCACTGCAATAGCATTGTACCTTGGCAAACCCGAGTCAGTAAAAAAAGCCCCGATCGCAAAAAAGAGCAGCACAATCTTCCACATAATCGGGGCAGTCACCATTGCATTCGGCATAACAGGTCTTGTGCTCGGCAAACAAGTTCCAAAGACCATAGTACAGGGAGCCGCACTTGCATACCTTGTCATACTAACAACTCTCTTCATCATCTATTCAATTATCATCAGAGGCAAAAACAAATGAGCGCCACCATCCATACAGTCAAGGCAAGCACACAGTTCAAGCGCGAACACAAACCCGATTACGGAAAAGAAAAAATCGAGATTCTTTATCAGGACCAGGACATTGTAGTGCTCAACAAACCAAGCGGACTCTTGAGCGTGCCATATCCAGGAAGCAAAGCCCGTACCGTTCAGGATGTGCTTGAAAAAATCATGCGTTTCAGGAAAGAACTCAGCCCCAGCTACAAACCACTTGTGGTGCACCGCCTTGACCGCGACACAAGCGGAGTCATGATGTTTGCCCTGAATGCCCAAGCTCAGAAAAAAATCACGGCAACATGGCACAAAATGGTAACAGAACGCCTGTACCATGCAGTTGCAGAAAATCCACACAACCCAAACCTTGCACTTCCTGACCAGGGGCTCATCGATGCTCCACTTGCGCAGAACACACACCACATAGGCTACGTACCGCATTCACAGGATGATCATAACAAGACCGTGGCTGCCCGCACGCACTTCAAGATTGTGATACGCGGAAAGACTCACACACTGTTTGAACTTTCACTGGACACTGGCAAAAAGAACCAGATCCGTGCACATCTAGCAAGCAAGGGATATCCTCTGGCCGGAGACGAAAACTACCGCGCAAAGACAGATCCTTTCCACCGCCTGGCGCTTCATGCACGCACACTTGAATTCATTCATCCCACAACAGGCAAAAAAATGAAGTTCGAGGTACCGGAGCCACAGGAATGGGCCGAATATGTAGACCGGGGAGACCCTCACCCCAGAACACCAATCTGGCTTGAACCGCAAAAGCCAAAAGCCAGACAGGAAATTTCTCCCATGCCTCATGGAGTAAGCCGCCGCGAGACCCGCAGAATGGACTTCATCGCAAGAGGCAAACTTCACCGCTAAGACAAAAAGCCTTGTCACTCACCTGACAGGGCAACAACCGGATCCAATTTTGCCGCGCGCGATGCCGGACTGAATCCAAAGAATATGCCCACAAACACAGAAAAAACAAAGGCTATCACGCATGACTGCCAGCTTATCACATACGACAGTGAACGCACATATTCCACCGCAATACTGATAAGCACTCCCAGGACAATTCCTGCAACACCGCCCATCAGGGTTATGCTGGCCGATTCAATCAGAAACTGCTGGCGTATGACATTGGGGCTTGCCCCCAGAGCCTTACGTATACCAATTTCCTGTCTGCGTTCGGTCACAGTCACAATCATTATATTCATGATTCCAATACCGCCGACCAAAAGCGATATCGCCGCAATGGCTGCAAGCATCACACTCAGCGTATTGGTTATCTCGCTCATCTGTTCAATCATAGTCTGCATGGAAGTAACATTCACAGAACCTTCTGTTCCAGATACCTTTTTGCAGTAATCAGTCAGTTTTTCCACAAGTGTTGTAGCCTTGTCGTTGGATACCGCCTGAACCATAACCGTAGAGGCACTTGGGGAAGGAGATATTTTCTTGGAATAAAAGCCGCGGGTTATGTAGCATCCGGTAGTAGAATTCTCCATACCGGAACTCTGTTCCTTAAGCACACCGATTACTTCAAAACTGAACGGAACATTGCTGGTCACAAGCATCACCCGTTTTCCAACAGCATCTCCATTCGGGAAAAGAGAGGCCGCTATCGTGCTGCCAAGAATTACCTTCTGGTTCCCCATAACACTGTCAGTCACGGA
Organism: uncultured Treponema sp.; assembly: GCA_946538875.1. The sequence continues at coordinate 118 of CAMNHD010000393.1, read as the reverse complement.
AAAAAACGAGCCGTTGTCCAAGGCAAGTCCGTATGCCTCAAGATAAGAATCCTCCACAGCAGTACATGAAGCACTTGCGCTTGTCTCACCATAGGAAAGTGTTGCGGACATAGAATTC
>CAMNHD010000392.1 GCA_946538875.1 uncultured Treponema sp. | reverse complement strand
CCCTGCGGATTACGCTGATCCGGCTGCCCGCGGGGATGACGTGCGCTCCGGATGATTATTTTTATTTTCTACAATTCAAGCGACTGGACGGCAAAAACTTTGATGCCTTCGCTTTTGAAGCGTTCCTTGACAGCTTTGATGACGGCTTTTACGATTTCCAGCTGGTCATCCTGGATGTAGCTGACCATGAGGAAATTTGTTTCGGGCCAGGTTGTGGTTCCGAGCTTGTAGTCATCGCCGCCGCGTCCGTAAACCAGCGGTACTTTTGTGTAGAGGATGCCGGGCACGTATTGTTCGAGCGCTTCGGTGATGTCTTCTTCTACTGATTTGTTGGAAATGATTTCTACGCGGTACATTACTACTCCTCCTTGGTGTCTGCTGACGCTTCAGGGGCTGAAGGCTCTTTGGCTTCCGGCAGTTCCACTTTTATGCGGCTCTTTGAGACTTTGCGTTCCTTCATGACGAGTGAGTAGAGTACTGGTATGAAGAAGAGCGTGATGAATGTGGACGATGTAAGTCCTCCGACGATTGCGACACCAATCGGCTGAACCATTCCGGCGCTACCTGAGGTGGCAAAGCACATAGGCAGCATTCCGAGAATTGTGGTCAGCGTTGTCATAAGCACCGGGCGCAGACGGCTGGCACCGGCTTCCAGACAGGCTTCTTTCTTGGACATACCGCGGCCCATCAGCAGGTTGGTGTAGTCGACCAGAATGATTCCGTTATTGACGACTATTCCGACCAGCATTATGAGTCCGATTGCTGTCATCACGGAAATTGGTTGTCCTGAGATTTTGTAGATAAACACAACACCTATGAGAAGGAACGGAATTGTAAACAGGTTGATAATCGGTGCCTTGAAGCTTTCGTAAGTTGCGGCCATAACGCCAAAGACCAGTATCACTGCAAGGAGGATTATTTTTCCGAACACCTTCCACTGGTCACGGCTTTCCGACCATGAACCTTCGTAACTGACACTAACATTGTCCGGGATGATAAATGAGGATTTGATTCCCTGCCTGATATCATCTTCCACAACATTTGCGTTGCGGTCCGAAAGTATGGTTCCGGTCACGTGGATAATACGGGTGCGGTTTTCGTGACTGATTGTCACAGGCCCAAGTCCTTTTGAAACACTCGCAAAGTTTGCCACCGACACCATGCCCTTCTTTCCCTGGACATAAATCTGCTCAAGATCGATCACCTGGCTGCGGTCCTCCGGGCGGAGCATCACATACACGGTATACTCTTCTCCATCCTTTCGGTAGACAGTTGCGGATTTGCCTTCAATGCTTGCGTTGATTTCGTTTGCCACAGTATTCACATTGACCCCGAAGTTGTACGCACGCTCACGGTCGATTTCTATTTCTACCTGAGGAAGACCTTCTGTAGTGTCAATGCTCGGTTCACCGATATCGCTTATGCCTTCCATGACCTGGGACACTTTCTTGGCAACATCCATGGCCGCATCAAGACTTGCTGAACGGATTACTACATCCAGATCAGCACCGGACATCTGGCTCATACCGCGGCCGAAAGAAAATTTCACATCGGTGAATTCTCCAAAGTGGGCACGCATTTTATTTTTTACAGCCTCGTCATTGTCTATCTGCTTGTCGCTTTCAGGCAGGTTCACCTGAACGCTTCCGCTGTATGAAGAACCGTTGCGTCCACCGCCAATGCTTGTAATGATTGTCTTGTAGCCCTGCACTTCTTTTTCCAGTATGCTCTGCATCTGTCCGACGATTTCCTGAGTCTGGGCAAGCGTTGTACCGACCGGAAGGGTTATGTTCAGGTTTACGCTGTCCTCATGCCCCATAGGCATAAAGTTTATGCGGAGTGTCGGCAGAAGGATGAGCGACATTGCAAGAAGGCTGACACAGACGATTGTGGTAACAAACCTGTGATTCAATGCGGCCTTGAGTGCCTTGCGGTAAACCTCCCTAAGTCCGTCCTGAACTTTTTCCAGGAAAGCATACAATCCTTTGAAAAAGCCTGAGCGGATTGGTTTTTCGTCGCGGTTGGTGAGCGGAAGGAAATGCCCCGCAAGAACCGGCACCAAAAAAATTGCCACGAGCAGGGAGCTTGCCAAGGCTATTACTATTGTAAAGATAATACCCTTGAACATCTGGCCCATGATTCCCAGGTCCTTCATAAAGAAGAGGAATGGAACAAAGACGCAGATGGTGGTAAGGTTGCCCGAAACTACGGACATAATCATTTCCTGGCTTCCGAGGATTGCCGCTATCTTTGGCTTTGCGCCACGGGAGCGGTAGGTGTAGATATTGTCTATCATAACGACGGATGCATCGACCACCATACCAAGACCTAGAATCAGACCGGTAAGAGTCATCATATTGAGCGTGATTCCCGCAAAGTTCATGCAGAGAAGCGTGATGATGATTGAAAGCGGAATTGAAATTGCTATGATGATTGTACTCTTGAACGACCTAAGGAAGATGTACAGGATAAGGATGGCCAGAAGCAAGCCCTGCCATGCTGACTCAAGCAGAGTGTTGAGTGTGTCGCGGATTGAGTCAGTGTCGTCGCGGATAATCTCAAGACTCACGTCGGATGGAAGCGTACGCTTGAGCTCGTCAATTTTCTGATAAACCGCATTTGCAACCGTCACGGCGTTTTCTCCT
>CAMNHD010000391.1 GCA_946538875.1 uncultured Treponema sp. | reverse complement strand
ACACAGTCCTCCGACACAAGAGAACACTGGGAATACAGATTTGCCTCTGGCCTGAAGACAAAGCTGCGGCTCTACCGGGCAGGAAAAACTTTTTCCAGATAAGCCTGATCATATTTGTTCCGGGCATTATTGACATGAGGGTATTCAAGCACAAGTCCCTGCTCCTCTGATTTAAAAAGTCCCAGCGCAAATGGGCCGCTTTCTTCGGCAAGGGAGCCAAGTGAATAAGTTCCCTCAGCCGTGAACCTGAGACCATAGTCAGAAGCCAGCGCCTGTCCAAGCCATGAGTCCTGACCTTCCAGCACAAGAGACCATTCAGAACCGTAAAGGACATCCTTAAGGGCAAGGCTCCCCTTCTTTTTGGTGCAGGCAGTAAAAAAAAGTGACAGGGCAAAAAGCAGACACAAACTTTGTTTCATCTTCATAAACACAATTTTCCCATGAGTCACAAAAACAGTCAAGGGCAATGTGTCAACAGTCATTGAAATCAAATTTTATGAAAAGGATGCCAAAGTGGCAACCGGCCGCATACTCATGTTATCTGGAAAACTCTGCGGTATCGCATTGCCTTGAAGCTTTCAGAATTGTCGAACTTGGAATATTCAGTGCCGCAGAAATAGCTCATGCCGAGTTTTTCCATCACGCGCCTGCTCCCGGCATTATCAATGGCAAAGGTTCCGCTCAACTCCTTAAGCTGGTAAGTTTTCCGGGCATAGGAAACAATGGTCTCCATGGCCTCAGTGGCAAGACCTTTTCCCCACTGGTCACGGCGGAGGTTATAGCCTATTCCCCAGGCATCGCCCTGGAGAGGCTGACCGCCTTCTTTCTGCCAGTAGAGGCCGCCGCTCCCCACAAGCTCACCTGTCTCCCTGAGGACAAAACCATAGTCAAGCATTTTTTCCTCTGCATAAAGACCTGAAATCCAGAGAAGCCCCTCATCAGGATTCTTGTACTTTGGGTAACACATATAACGTGCCACTTCCTCATCCCCAGTCCACTTGAACACAGCATCAAGGTCAAGGACAGAGAGCGGCCGCAGAACCAAACGTTCTGATTTCAATACCGGGGGATAATGGTTCTGAATGCGGCACATATATTCACCGGAGGTTTTACCTGTCCGCGCATAAGTGCGCACTCCGTCAGAACTCACAAGTTCCATGCCGATGTTCTTCATCACCCGGAAAGAGGCCTTGTTTTCACTGTCACAGTGCGCCACAAGACTTTTGAGCCCCAGCCGGGTAAAGGCAAGTTCCTTGAGCAGAGCGGCAGCCCTTGTGGCAAAGCCCTTTCCGCGCAGATTCCTGTGCAGAACCCAGCCCATCCCGGCAGTACTCCTGTCTTCCTCAAAGCAGATGTCAATGCTACCCATGACGGCACCCTGATATTCAAGCACAAACTCAAGCGCAGAAGTTTTTTCCCTGAGCCATTCCGCGGCACTTTGCTCCACAAAATTCTTTGTCTGCAAAAAAGTTTCATTCGGAAGATTCAACATCATCTCTATCGATTTGTCGGAGGCATATTCGTGAACCTGCCCTGCATCCTCCGGCCGTACAGGACGAAGAGTAAAATATTTATCTTGAATAATAATCTGTTCCAAAATGTGCTGACCTCCTTGGGCTACCTGAATGGTATATCATTTGGGAGATTGGCACAAGCGCCAAAACTGCTGTTTTCCGCACAGGCTCCGCACTAGCGATGGTAGGGGCGGCGCAGCCGTTGCGGAAGGAGCCTGGGCGACTGGAGCAATGGAGTGGGCAGGGACCCACGGAACCCCGGACGTAGCGGCCGCCGGGACGGCGGAAGTGCCCGCATGATTAAAATATTTTTATATGTACTTGTAAAAAGTAACATTAATAGGTAAAATACTTTCAAGCTGTTTCAGCAATTTTCATGCAGGGAGACTACCATGGCTTTAACATTGGCAGAAAAAATCATCCAGAATCATATTGTTCCGGGTTCTATGAACTTTACCCCGGGAACTCCTATTGAACGTGGCGTTGACATCGCTATCAAGATTGACCAGACTTTGACGCAGGATGCGACCGGTACTATGGCCTACCTGCAGTTCGAGACTATCGGTGTGCCCCGCGTAAAGACTGAAGTGAGCGTTTCTTACGTTGACCACAATACTCTCCAGACTGACTTCAAGAATCATGACGACCACCGCTACCTCCAGTCTATCGCGGCCAAGTATGGCCTTTACTTTTCACGTCCGGGCAACGGTGTATGCCACCAGGTGCACATCGAGCACTTCGGCAAGCCGGGCAAGACTCTGCTTGGTTCCGACAGCCACACTCCTACCGGCGGCGGAATCGGTATGATTGCAATCGGTGCGGGCGGAATTGATGTTGCTGTCGCTATGGGCGGCGGTGCATTCCATCTTGCAATGCCAAAGGTGTTCGGCGTCAAGCTGACCGGCTCACTGCGCAAGGGCGTGGGAGCCAAGGACATTATCCTTGAGGTTCTGCGCCGCGAAAGCGTGAAGGGCGGCGTGGGAGCTATCTATGAATACTTTGGCGAAGGCGTTGAAAGCCTGACTGTTCCTCAGCGTGCTACCGTCACGAACATGGGTGCCGAGCTTGGAGCCACATGCTCTGTGTTCCCGTCTGACGCAACCACAAAGAAGTTCCTTGAAAGCATGGGACGCC
>CAMNHD010000390.1 GCA_946538875.1 uncultured Treponema sp. | reverse complement strand
GAATGAATTCAAAGACGCTTATCACGATGACTGTCCACAGCACCGCAATACCCATGGAAACCCTGACACCCTGCCTGATCCGCTTATGGTTGCATGCTCCGTAGTTCTGCCCCACAAATGTCGTGGCGCTGAGAGAAATGCTCTGCATGGGGAGAAGGGAAAGCTGGTCTATTTTTCCAAAGCTTGCCCATCCTGCCATTGCCGCAGACCCGAACGAATTGATGTAGGACTGGACGAAAACGTTGGAAAAAGCGGTTATGGCAAGCTGTATTCCGCCGGGAAGTCCCTGCCTGAGCACGGACCTCAGAGCCTCACGGTCTATGTGCAGCCGTTTGGGTTCAAGCCGGTAGCAGTCATGGGTCCTGAGCATTACTGCAAGAACCAGAATCATGGAGACAGACTGGGAAATCACTGTGGCATAAGCGGCGCCCTCTATGCCCCAATGCAGTGCTGGAACAAATACAAAGTCAAGCACCACGTTCACTGCTGTGGAAATTATCAGAAAATAAAGCGGCCTCTTTGAATCGCCCAGAGCCCTCAGAATACCTGCCCCCACATTGTAAACCAGCTGGAAAAGCATTCCGGAAAAATAAATGCGCAGGTAGGAAAGAGCCTGTGGAAAAACATCGTCTGGTGTCGCCATCATCCTGAGCAGAACCGGCGAAAAGACCTGCCCTGCCATAATCAGAAATATGCCTCCGATTATGCTTCCGAGCATAAGTGTGTGGACTGTTATGCTGACCCGGTCAAGCCTTCTGGCACCGAACAGTTGAGAAATCACCACGGAACCGCCGGCCGCAAGCCCCAGGAAAAATCCTATCACTGCATTGATAAGCGAGCCTGTGGAGCCCACCGCCGCAAGAGCTTCCTTTCCCACGACATTTCCCACGATGATAGAGTCCACGATATTGTAAAGCTGCTGGAAAAGATTCCCCGCAAGCAGCGGAAGTGAAAAGCGTATAAGGAGAGAGTGTATGTTCCCCACCGTCATGTCGGTGGTCTTGTCGAGAGAAGCGCCCATGCCTCCATTCTAGCGATTGGCATAAGCTTGGTAAAGTGTGGACATTGTTTTTTTTATACGGAGCCCCCTGCACCGCTTCCCCGTGTTCCATGGTTCCGGCTTCCGCCTACAGCCGTCCCGGCCAAGCCATTCCACCCGGGGCTATTATGCTGGTCTCAGTTTCAGCTGCAGCACAGACAGAATGTCACCGCATTCTTGAATGAGCACAAAAAAAGGTTTATAGTGGGCGCATGAAGGTTTACCATGTGCCAGAGGATTTGCGGACTCTGATTTTTGACATTGACGGGACTCTTTATTCCAGCCGGCAGTATGTGTTCGAGCAGGTTGACGTGCAGATACGCCACTTTGCACATGTCCGTGGTATTCCGGAAGAGCAGGCCCGTAAGATGATTGCCGATTACAGGCGGGAATGGAGTGCGGCCCACGGTGGAAAAAAGATAAGTCTTGGGAATGCATTTACAGCTTTTGGAGTGAGCATAGAAACTAGTGTCCGCTGGAGAAATGAACTTCTTGACCCATCGCTCTTTCTGCACAGGGATTTGGAAATGGTCAGGACTATCCGGGAACTTGGAGAGAGGTTCATGATGATCTGCGTCACAAACAATCCTGTGCTTGCGGCGCGTAAGACGCTTGAGGCTGTGGGTATTGCGGATCTGCTTCCTGATATTATCGGCCTTGATACGTTCTATCTGTCCAAGCCTGATGCCAAGCTTCTCCATGCGGCTGCAGAGCGTACTGGTGTGCTGCCAGGGCAATGTCTCAGTGTCGGTGACCGTTACGATATTGATCTTGCTGTGGCGCTTGATATGGGGATGGGCGGCATTCTGGTTGACGGTGCGGAGGACGTATACGAGTTGGGAAAAGTCCTGCACATATAATGATTTCTGCTTGACTAAAGTTAAAAAATGTGTCAGACTGGTGCTCCCAGCGAAACTTCGTTGGTAAGGATGGTGACATAAGAGATGGCAACAATCAATGTTGACGAGAATGAGAACCTGGAAAAGGCAATCAAGCGTTTTAAGAGAATGGTTGAAAAAGAAGGTATTATCCGCGAATACAAAAAGCGCGAGTACTATGAAAAGCCTTCTACTATCCTTAACCGCAAGAACAAGACTTTGCAGCGCAAGCTGATGAAGAAAAACCATAGCCGTGGTCATGATTCAAAGTCATACTAATTCCGCGGTATGCAGGAGAGCCTCTGGTATCAGCCGGAGGTTCTTTTTTTTATTTCTGCCGCTTTTTGCCCTTTTATTTTCATGTGCCTCGACCCGTGGAACTGGTGGGCTTCCTGTTGAAGATGACCCTGTTCCGGTACGTGAGGGCTGTGTCCCTTATGCCGTGGAATGGTCCCCTGTGCGGGAGGGTATTTCCTATTACCGTTATGAAAATCCTGTACTTCCTCTGATTATGCATCTGGTCAGAGTGGACTTGTCTGCTCCGGGCCTTAGGCTTGTCTGTTATCCTGATGTGCCCGGGATTGAGTCTGGAGCGGAGGCGGGGGAAGGCCGGACTGCGCTTGTTGACAAGTTCAGGGGAATGTACGTGAGCGCTTTTGTGCGGCAGAACGGCTGTGCGGTGGCGCTCAATGCGGCTCCCTTTGATGGTACAGTGCGCCTTGGGCCCTTCTCCAG
>CAMNHD010000389.1 GCA_946538875.1 uncultured Treponema sp. | reverse complement strand
CTCTACCTGATTCCGGTCATTTTTTTGGGGAGTCGGGATTTGGCGCAGATGCTGGCCGACGCAATGTACCGCTTTCTGGATAAACGGAAACAGCGCCAGCGTGAGGGCAAGAGACAACAGTAAAGTCAAGGATGCAAACGTCCCCGTTGCTGCGCCAAGAGCGCCAGTTTTTTCGCAAGTCTGCGACACTCGTTTTTTGTAGCCTCACCAAAATCAATGACCGCGTGCGCAGGAGAGTCTGGCAGGGGATCAGGATGGGCGGCAAGGCTGGTTTGCTCCACCTCTGCAACTGAAACGGCCCAAACACCAACAGACTTATATCCCAATTGTTGTGTATAATGAACAAATGCATCAGGCGGCGTCATTAAGTCACCGTCATAAACAGAAAGGTGATTCTTGTCTTTGGGGAAAGGAACAAATGCTTGACTGGAAAGAACCTCATTCGGATAAAATGTTGGGTGGACCTGCCGCAAAAGGAGTGTGTCAGTTTTCATGCTTGCCGCTCCTGAAGATGCTGCGTCAGAAAGTTGAGCAGAGTCTCAATCCCCACATCAGTACACAGAAAATCCTCTTCAATATCATGATCATGTTCATCGAAGGCGTGAAAACTGGCACGTTTTGTTTGCAAGTCAATATCAAGGCTAGGCCAACCTTCGCAGGTCTGCCATTCCAACAAAATATTGCCTTCCTGCGTAGGAACAATAAGAGGAAATGGCAGGGTCTCTGGATAGACATCAAGCAGCAGTTCAGATACTTCTTGCAGGCAGGCTTTATCCGGTGCCCTTCCACCTCCCTCATACCATCCGTCTTGAAGCCGGGCCAGTTGTTCGAAGCCAAGGGCCAGCTTGTAATTTTTTATCATGTCGCACGAGACAATGGATATTACCTTGCGCAACCGATCAGATGCATCATAAAGTCCTGTCCCTTTGAGAAAAAGATAATCGCGCTTTTTTCCACCATGCTGGCGTGCAAGAGCGACTATCTCTTCTGTCATGGGAAGAGTGGGTGCAAATGCTTTGCCTTCGTCTAGGAGTAGGTGAAACGTGGATTTATTCCAATCTGCTTCTCCAATTGATCCGACAAAGGTGAACTCCCTTTCATATTGGGAGTTGGCAGCCAGAACGAGACGTTTTCTTTTTTCACTGGTCAGTTCTGCCTTTTCATTCCTGTCCGCCCGGTCAAGCTGTAAAGTTTCGCCTTCTCCAAGCGACCGTCCAAACTTGTTGAAATGGACCAAGAGTCTGGGGGGAAATTCGCTGGGCAATTTACCTTCTGGCGCTGCGATGCACTCGGCAATAATGTCTCTGGCTCGCGCATAATAGACGTTTTTGGAACAAAGGTCATCAATCAAGGGAAGCTGAACAGGACCGGTGGAAAGGGTGGAGACAAGAGCGAGAGTCACTGTGGCGCTGCCCGGTTCAATGGAAACAATATCCAGACGAATCTTGGAGAACCCTTTGGGAATTCTTTGACGACCAGGATGTTCGTTCAAATACAAAGATTTGGCTACGTCAATCAGGAGATCGGCATAGGCAGAAAATTCCGCAGCAGCGACGCTGACCGGGAGGGTGTGTTGCTCAAAACGGTGTCCGGTAAACCGTGGAGCGACAAACGGGGGAGGCATATCGTTTCACCTGTCTCGTAGTTCGGAGAGAAGTGTGCCGGTAGCACGCTTGAATGTGCGATGTGTCATTATACGCTTGGCAAATGGAGAATGGCAACCCATTAAAGTTTAACTTTATCTTTTTGCCGCCCGCAAGCGGCATGAAGACAGAACACCATCCCCCCGCCAATGGCGAAAATTTCAGCCTGAACGGCTGAAGGGTCGGGTGGTTATGAAAGATTCCGGCTTCCCCGAAGCCCCGGCCAGGGCTGAAGGGAACGCAAGATAGAAAAGGGCGCTTGTATGGAAGCCATACCTTCCATGCGTGCGCCCTTTTTCTATGCCGGTTTCGGAGAGAAACAACCATGACCAAAGACTTCATCGAGGGCTTTGCAATCGGCATAGTTTCAGGGGGTATCGCAGTCTGGCTGGTGGTGCTTGTCTGGTTTGCACTGGAACGCATGGCTGAACGCTTTCAAACCATCCGCCTTTACCTCAAGCTGTACCAACACCTCAAGGAAAACGAAGAACGGGCAAGGCAGGGACTACCACAAAAACCCATGCCGTCACCAGAATAGAAAAGAGGCAACGCAATGACCCTCCCCATCATCCTTGGCTTCCTGTTCGGTTTTCTGCTTGGCCTTGTAGTGGTCTTGCTGCTCACCATGATAGCGATATGCCGTGAGAATGCCAAATACAAGCTCATCCGCCAAGACCTTGAATTGTGGAAGAGCTTCATGGAAGACACCGCTCAAAAGAAACACTCGCCAGAACCGGAATCACAGCGCCTCTGGGAGCAGCGCTGGCCATATAAGGAGAATAACCATGAATCATCTCAACCGCCCCTTTGAAGTCAAAAGCATAGACGAACAGGGACTCTTTGAAGGCTACGGCAACGTCTTTGGCGTGCAGGATCACTACCGCGACGTGGTGGAACCCGGCGCCTTCAGTAAAACACTGCAAAGCTGGCAAGCCAAAGGTCGCCTGCCTGCACTGCTCTGGCAGCACAACTCCGACAAACCCATTGGCGTCTATGAGTCCATGCGCGAAGACCA
>CAMNHD010000388.1 GCA_946538875.1 uncultured Treponema sp. | reverse complement strand
ATTACCCCTATACCCCCTATTCTTTAATTTTATTTTTTGCTAAAATCCAAATATGGTCTTAGACACACAGGATTCAGATAAAATTGACTTTGAAAAGTATATCGTCCGCAATATTGACCGGGCCGTGAATGAAGGGTGGATACAGGCTTATTATCAACCCGTCATCCGTACTCTTACGGGCGAACTTTGCGGAATGGAGGCGCTTGCCAGGTGGGTTGATCCGATATACGGTCTGCTGCCGCCTATAAAATTCATTGCTCCGTTGGAAAAGTCCAATCAGATTCACAAGCTCGACTGCTACATTCTGGAACTTGTATGCCGCAACATCCAGCGCATTGTGCAGCAGGGAGGAAGTCCTGTACCTGTGTCGTTCAATCTTTCGCGCCTGGACTTTATGCTCTGTGACATGGCAACAATTGTTGAGCACATGGTCAACCGCTACGGGCTCAGCCGCGACATGCTTCACATAGAGATAACGGAGTCGATGATTGGACACGATCCTGAATTCATGCATCTTCAGGTGGAAACTTTCCACAAACTTGGTTATCAGGTGTGGATGGATGATTTTGGTTCGGAATACTCGTCGCTGAATATCCTCAAGGACTTTAACTTTGATGAACTGAAGATCGATATGAAATTCATGTCTGACTTTTCCATGCGCTCAAGAAAAATTGTTTCCGCTGTTGTGGACATGGCAAAGGAAATAAACATGCAGACCCTTGCGGAAGGTGTTGAAACCAGGGAACACTTTGAGTTCCTGCGCAGTATCGGCTGCGTGAAGGCCCAGGGATATTATTTTGGCAGGCCTATGCCCTATGACGAGTCAATCAAGGCAATCCAGGAAAGAGGCATTGGCATAGAGGACTATACTCTCCAGGCTTACTACGATGCGATTGGCAAAGTGAATCTTATGGATGGAACACTGTTTTCTTCCAGAAAAGTGATGGGCGGCGACGGTTACCTGATGCGCCAGATTCCGCTGAGTATAATAGAATACAAAGGTGGAAAACTGCATTATCTTTTATACAACAAGGCTTATGAAAATGAGTTCTACAGCTTTGGCGCAAAGAGCAGGGCAGACATTGAGTCAGACCTGAGCGAAGAATCCATGCCTGTGGCCATACAGATGCGTGAGGCCATTGAACGTGCGCTTGAATCCGGGGAAGTGGAGACCATAGACATAATGCGGAACGGATACTACTGCTCCATGAAGATCAAGGCCATAACCACAAAAGGCAGCCGCTACACAGTTATGTGCACACTTTCAAATCTTTCCATGAATGCAAACCTCCTGCACCGCGAACGCCTTGACGAAGCCATGCAGATGCTCTGCCACGTATATGACAGCGTAGTGCTTTTCCATGTTGACCGCGACTATGTCGAGGACATTTACTCCAACAACAAGTCCATCATCATCAACAACGAAAATTCCACTTTCTCCAGCAACATGGAGTTCTTCTGCAACAACTTTGTCTACAAGGCAGACCGTGAGCGGTACCGGGAATTTCTTGACTGCTCCACAATTGAAGAACGTGCTGAGAACAACGACAAAGGTTTTGTCTCAGGCCGCTTCCGGGTAAAAACTATTGAAGGTGATTACCGCTGGACAGTGATAATTCTGTTACCATACAGGGAAGACGGAGAACGCCTGATTCTGAATTTTGTAAGAATAACAAACATTGCAGGTGATGAGCCGGACATGAACATTCCTTCGGCACCTTCTGCAGAAGAAAGCGAAGTATCCTCAGAACCGATTAGCGACAGTGTCCTCTGGCACAACATTTTCACCAATGCGGATTTCGGCATTTTCTGGAAGGACAGGAACAGACGCTTCCTGGGCGCGAACAAAAAGTTCCTTGAGTATTTCAATATCAATTCTATCAGCGACTTGATCGGCCGCACTGACGAAGACATGGGCTGGCATGTTGACCCGGAGCCTTACCGTTCCGACGAACTACGAATCATTGAACGCGGTGAGCGTACCAGTTCCGTGCCTGGGCACTGTATTGCAAAAGGCTGCGTAAGAAACATACTGGCAAGCAAAATGCCTCTATACTCAAACGGAAAAATCGAAGGTCTAATCGGATACTTTACTGATGTGACAAACCAAAACATATACTCCGCAATCTCCATGAACGGCGGCAGCGACAGTCTCACCGGTCTGTATTCACTCTCAGGGCTCAAGGAAGAAAGCCTTCGCTATACAGAGGCATACTTTGCAGGAAGACTGGACTACGCACTGATTTATATGGACATAATCAATTTTAATTTCCTGAACGATTCTCACGGACGGGCCTGGGCAGACAGACTTCTGACCACTGTGGCTGAATGCATCAAACATGTTATCGGAGTGACCGGAGTGGCGTCCAGAACAGGCAGCTGTCAGTTTGCAATTCTACGGCAGTTCAAGCAGGAAGAAGAAATTGAAGATATCTGCTCAACAATAGTCAGTGCCCTTTCATCCATCCAGGACATCGACGGCATACCGTGTTCGCTTGAGCTGTATATTTCACATGCGCTTTACACCGAGTCCAACAGTTTTGACCAGATGTACGCTCTTGCAAAGGCCAAGGTTGCCGCACTTAAACGGGACAACAGCATCTGATTTTCAAATGCTTATAACCCCAGACGACTACGCCCGACTTGGAGGGCCGCGCAGCGGTTC
>CAMNHD010000387.1 GCA_946538875.1 uncultured Treponema sp. | reverse complement strand
CCCGAACCCCCTCTTGCTCCCGAAAGTCAAAAGCCTATAAACTATGTAACTGTTTCCGGCTCAATAACTACTCAGGGAGCAATGCCGTCCGAGCTTGTACGTTCCTTACGTCCGGTGGTTGAAACTGATTTTGCGGTGGTTGAACCTGATTTTGCGGTGGTTGAGCCTGTCGAAACCACCCGAACCGCATTTGCAGCTATTCCATCCCTTACAAGCAGTAATTATCTTATAAAAGCAAAAAATCAGGCTAATGGTTCAACAGAAGAATATACGGCCACTGTTGCGGATACCTGCTCTTCATATACTGTGGGCATTCCGGTAACCGATGATGAAAAATCATACAAAATTTTTGCAGAAGTAAGCGGCGACTACGGAGTTTTTTTGACCGGAGAAACTTCTACGTCCTTTACTCTCAGCACTGCACAGCCGGTAAACCAGGAACAGAATATCACTCTCAAAGCAAGCCAGGCCTCTGGTACTGGTATTATGGTTCTTACTGTCACTGTCGCAGCGGATGCGGGAATTTCTTCCGCAAGAGTTCGCTATGGAACTTCCCCGGAATATACAAAGCAAGCTGATGTCAGCAGTACAACTTATACCTTTTCAATAGGACAAGTTTTGGGAACTGAGATTGCCGGAGGCCTTTCCTGCGGTGCCTATCCTATGACCTTCGAGTTCTGGTCGGGAACAAATTGCAGCGGAACTCTCAAATATTCTTTTAAAGAAACAGTAAACATTTTTGCCAACATGAAAACCGACACCTGGGTAAAAAACGGAGCAGAGCCCTGGTTTACAACAACAGCCGGCACCACAACCTGCCAGGTCACCAAGGCCCTGGTAGAAGGTTATGAGCTTACAGATATTTATGTTGACGCGGATGCTGGAGCAGCAAATAATTCCGGAACCTTTCTAAAACCTCTTAATGATCTTGCGGCATCCCTTGCCATGCCTCATAATACAAATAAAGATTATACAATCCATATAAAAGGAACCTTTACAGGTCATTATACAATTGAGACTTCAACTTTTAAGAGTCTTACACTTTGTGGCGAATCTGGTCTTGATACAAACGAACAGCCTGTTGCCTGCATAGATGGAAATCAGGCAATTGGTTCAACCCTAACAATAAATACAACAAAATCTGTAACAATCAAAAGTCTAAAAATAACCGGAGGAAAGGCAACTCAGGGGGGCGGAATCAATCTTACTTCTGGAACGCTCACCCTTGCCGAAGATTCTCTGATAACCGGCAATAGGGCTTCAACCGGAGGAGGCGTCTATGTCGCTACAGGTGATGATACTACAGTCCTCAACGTAACGTCAAACGCCACAGTTCTCGGCAATACAAACATGGCAGATACTCCAAGCCCATCAAATGTTCATCTTAGAGGTGACAAAAAAATCAACGTAACCGGCACCCTCAAAAAGGGCAGCGGTGCTAGTGCCAAAAAGGCAAAGATTGGGGTAAGCACAGCAACTGTTCCATCACTAACTTCTACTAAAATTATCACAAACGGCTACGGCTATGGAACTGGCGGTAAGAATGCTTCGGTTGGTCCCTGGGAATATTTTTGCGGCGATGCCTTTGCCATTGAACTTGACACCTCTAACGAAGCCTGTCTCAAGGCTTCCGGTGGTACTCTTACAATAGGGAGTTTTGCAGAAGATGTTAGTCTTAGTGTTGATAAAACTTTTATAAGCACAACAGCGACTTCAAAAAAAATTACTGTGACTGCAAAAGTTACTAAAAACGGAACAACTTCAACAATTACGGCAGGTAGCGGAACTGGTAAAATTTCATATTCTTTTGAATTGAGATGTAATGGAGAAAAGGTTTCAAACAGTTCAACTTATTATAGCACTGGTACAGATTATCTTACCTATGCCACAGGTCTTCCTTTAGGAAAATATACCATTGTTGTAAATGGAACCTATAATGGCAAGACTTACAGCGGAGAATTTGCGATGCCTCTTATAGAAGCAAAAGAGTTGAACACAAAGCCTGTGGTACTCCTTGCAGGAACTGATGGTTCAGGCGGAACTTCGGCAACCTATGTAGAGTTTGGTAACTGGCCGCAGACTCTCAAGGAAGATAATGTAACCGTAGATGAAAATATTACAAAGGCAACTGTAACTGGTGGTTATACTTATTATTTAGGTAGTGATGGATACTGGTATGCAAAGTGTACGGAAAGTAAGTTTAGTTCATATGGTACAAAGTATGCTAACGGAACAACGATAGGAACCGGGACTAAATACTTTAAGGTTGAGCCTATAAAATGGCGTGTGCTTACCAAGACTTTTAATCATGATAGAGATTGGTCAACTACACAAAAATGGCTGCTCTTATCTGATAAAGTTTTGATAGGTGGGGTAGCGTTTTATGATAACAATACTGCTACCAGAACAATAAACGGAAATACAGTCTATCCGAATAATTATGAGCATAGTAAGATTAGGGCATATTTAAATGGTATTTCCTATAATAAGAACGGAACAAGTAACAGTGATTATTTAAATAAAGGTTTTTATCAGATTGCTTTTGATTCAAATGAACGTTCAAAAGTACTTGAAACAACGTTGACTCATAATCTGGAGAGTACAGGAGATTCTTCTAACCCTTATGCAACTGATGTTACTACGAATGATCGGGTATTCCTTTTAAGCAAAAAGGATTGCATG
>CAMNHD010000386.1 GCA_946538875.1 uncultured Treponema sp. | reverse complement strand
CGTCTTCCTATAGAAGGTTCCGACAAGGAACTGGTCATGGTGAACCTGCATCTTGAGGCTTACGATTCCGGCGAGGGAAAAATAGCCCAGACCAAGATGCTCCGGGAAGTTTTGGAAAGTGAATACAAGAAGGGAAACTATGTGATTGCGGGCGGAGACTTCAACCAGCAGTTTTCCAATGCAAATGCATCGGGCTATCCGGTGTACAAGGGTATGTGGAAGCCAGGCATTTTGAATGTGGACGAATTTTCCGGTCAGTGGCAGTTCTGCATGTCTTCAAAAGTTCCAAGCTGCCGGTCACTGGACAAGGCTTACGAGGGGGCTGACAAGCAGTCGTTCCAGTATTATCTGATAGACGGATTTATCGTTTCTCCTAACATCAGGGTTGATTCCCTGGATGTCTGTGACTTTGCCTTCCGTTCCAGCGACCACAATCCTGTTATGCTCAGGGTGACTCTGCTTTAGGCGCTGTGATTCTTGGTTGACAGTCGATTTTTGCTGTGATAGGCTTTAGAAAAATTATCTCTCGGGAGTATTGTATGAAAGTTATGTCAAGAAAGCTGAGGCTTTGTGCTGTTCTGCTGCTGGGGCTGGCCGCTGTCCTTTCCTCATGTGCAAAGAAGGACTCCAAGACTCAGTCCGAGGTACCGGCCAAGTCTGATGACGGTGAAAACTCCGCCGCAAAAACTGATGCCTTCAACGGATGGTTCATGGCGCAGACAGACGAGGCTGTTGTCCAGTCCATCTCCGCAACCTCGGAACTGGTCGAGGCTCAGTTTGAAGGCAAGTACCTTTATCCGCCAATCAATATCCTTGACGGTGACCTGGATACTGTATGGTGCGAAGCCGACCCTGACGGCTCAGGAATCGGCGAGGCCATAACGATTCAGCTTGAAAAAGCGGTGAGCTTTGACGAAATCAGAATAGTGAACGGTTTTGCCTCTGGTGATGACTACTATGGCAAGAACAACCGCGTAAGGGAAATAGAGCTTACACAGGTTGCAATGTCTCCTGAGCTGCAGAATGAACATTACCAGCGCAAGTCCTATGTCCTCCTGGACGGCAAGCCTGAATGGCAGAGCATAAACTTTGAGCTTCCGCAGACCGCGCAGATTCTTACCATAAAAATCCTTGACATCTACAAGGGCAGCAAGTACGACGACACTTGTCTTGGCGACATTCAGCTCTGCTGGAAAGGCAGTGTCATTCCGTTCAGGAATGTGTCTGGAATCAAAATGGAGCAGGAAGCCAATTCACGTGCAATGCTCGGCTCTTCTGGGGATGAGTTCAAAAAGAAGTTCATGAATCTGCTTGGCGACGACAAAACTGCCTACCTAGTCCGTGCTGACGGTGTGAGTGGCGAGGCCAAGAAAATTTCATGGGAAGATAGACTGTTTATAAAAAGTATAAGCTTTAAAGAATTGGAAGATGTCTCAAGAGAGGGATTTACCACAGGACTTGCCCGCGAAATCTTTGGATACAATCCACAGGAAAATGATGATGACAGCGATGAAAATGAGTGGAAAGTGAGCACTGCAAAATCCCTGCTTGAGGCGTACGGATTCAGGGAAGGCTACCATAAGGCTTTTGCCGTAGAATACGATACCTGGGAGAGAAACAGACCGGTTTATGAACTTGGCAACGGACAAATCATAAAGACCCAGGTAGTTGACTATATAGACACAAGGACTGTCATACTTGTAAGGCTTGAGGATGGTTTTATCTGGCTCAACGGAGTCAAGTACAAGCTGTACGATAAGCCGGTATTTTACTGCTTTTACAGCGAGTTCTAGTGATGTACCGCTACGTCCGGCCAAAGAAGCGGGGCGCTCTTAAGATTTTTCTGGGACGCAAGGCTTACACCCTGATCAGAAAACTCAAGTGGCTCCGCAATAGAAAATATTATGTAAAAAACAGCCGTCTTGATGCTGACGAAATCATGAGGCGGTTTCCATATACCGCTTCTTCCCACGATACGCCCCTGTTCCGTCAGCTTTCCGACATGGATGTGCTTCTGCAGCAGAACAAGGTGCACAACCTGGGAATAGCGCTTTCTCACATTGGAACAGTGATTCTGCCCCCGGGAAAAGTTTTTTCCTATTGGAAATGCATCGGCGAACCGTCATTTTTCCGTGGCTTCAGGAAGGGGGTTGTGCTTGTGAACGGAAAGGCCACTGCCAGGACAGGCGGCGGTCTGTGCCAGCTTTCAAACCTAATCTACTGGATGACTCTCCACACCCCGCTGTCTGTTACCGAGAGGTGGCGTCACAGCTTTGACGTGTTTCCTGATTCAAGACGCACTCAGCCTTTTGGAAGCGGTGCCACCTGTGTATACAATTACCGTGATCTGCAGATACGCAATGAAACTTCATGCACTTATGCTCTGGTCCTTAGCATAAGGGACGGAAGGCTTTGGGGCAAGTGGCTCTGTTCTGCGCCTGTACGCGACAGGTATGAGGTTTATGAAAAGTCCCACTGGATAAGCCAGGAGATGTCGGACGTGTATGTCAGGCATAATGTGCTTTTTAGAAGACATTTTGTGAGCTCTGCGGATGGAGTGGAGTCTCTTGCCGAGGATGTGCAGGTGGCGGAAAATCATGCGCTGATGATGTATTCGCCGCTTATCAGTGCCCCGCAGTCCTTTGTGGGCAGGGGAGAGGGCAACGGTAACGGGGGCAGTGCC
>CAMNHD010000385.1 GCA_946538875.1 uncultured Treponema sp. | reverse complement strand
CGCAGGCTGCCGGCGGGGCTGAGTCTCTTAAAAAGCTTGCCGCTGTGTCTTACACTGATGCGGCGGATTTTGCCCCGCTCAGCGAAAAGGCACGCTACTATATGGAAGAATTCAAGGCCGCTATGGAAACCGACCTTGCCACTCCAAAGGCTTTGAGCCAGCTGCAGAAGGCTGTGAAGGATTCTGCGCTTGAAGCGTCCGAGGCTCTTTCCCTGGTTGCGCGCATGGACACAGTCCTTGGACTGGATCTTGTCAATTCCGCAGGGCAGGTGCTGGGTTCAATGCAGGCTGCATCCAGTGCAGCTTCAGTCAACACACATGAAGGCGACCCGGAGGCTGAGCTTATAGACCGCCTGGTGGCAGAACGCGTTGCCGCAAAAAAAGCAAAGGATTTTGCAAAGGCTGACTCCATCCGCGATCAGCTGACCGCCAAGGGAATTGTTGTGACCGATACTCCCCAGGGGCCGGTTTGGGAAAGAAAATAACAAATTTTTGTAACCTGGAAGGATTATAGTGTTTTCTGATAATAAAGAGATAAACTGTGCGGACTCACAGGACTTCAGAAAAGTATATGACGCAACCATGCAGCTTCTGTTCAAAGTGGCTTACCGCATCGTGAACGATGAGGAGGCTGCGGAGGATTTGGTGCATGACTCCTACATCAAGGCAAATGAAAAGGCTTTGGTGTTCCCGTCGCTTGATGACGCCAAATTCTGGCTGATAAGGGTTGTAAAG
The DNA here is from genome assembly GCA_946538875.1 of uncultured Treponema sp. Next base: position 1,963 of record CAMNHD010000385.1, on the reverse strand, counting down.
AATGCTTCGCTGAACTATGCAAAGCGCAAGCTCAGGGAGGCGAAGGCATACCATAAGGCCCTGTACGAGACCCGTCAGGTAGTTGAAGGCGGAGAAGTCGATCTTCTCAAGGCTGAGACAGTCAAAAAAGCCAGGGAAGCTTTGGACAAGCTGCCGCCAAAAATGAAGGAAGTTCTTGTGCTCCGCGAATACGGTGACATGAATTATAAAGAGATTGGACAGGTGCTCGGCATAACGGAAGGAAATGTAAAGGTCCGTGTGTTCCGTGCCCGTGAACAGCTTGCAAAACTGATAGGAGAAGATGATGTCTACTTGCCCTGAAAAAGATATTCATTCGGTGTACCTTGATAACGAACTCCCTCCGGCTTATATTGCGGACTATGAAGCTCATCTGGCCACCTGTGAGAAGTGCCGTGCAGAGCTGGAGAAGCTCCGCCGTGTAAGGCAGATTCTTGCGGATGACAATAAGTCCCTTGACTTGAGCGCTTCGCAGATGGACAGCAGTTTTGAACGTCTGCAGGCACGTCTTTCCTACAGCAAAGTGACTAAACCTCAGAATAAGAATGTCCTTACTTTGGGCGGAGCATGGGCAGTTCTGCGCAACGTGGGCATTGGTGTGGCTGCGGCTCTTGTGGTTGCAGTGATAATTCCTGTCCGCCAGAAGTCTGCATCTCAGCAGAGTCCGGCTGTATCTTCTTCATTCAAGCCTGTTGCACGCACATCCATGGCTTTGCCGACAAGCGGACATATCACGGTGGACGGAAGGGTTGCCGCCAACAGTCTGTCGACACTTTTTGCCGATGAGCCGGAACTCATAACGGTTGAAGCCGGGCAGTCAATAGAACCCTTCAACCCCGGTCTCTATATGCATGGCTCGTATCTTGCCAATCCTTACACCAGGGCGGCCCGCACTGTGAATAACACAAGCGCTTCCCTGGCAAGCTATGATATCTTTACTCCTGTTCCAAGTCCCAGTGAGCAGAATGTTGTTTCAGGAGGAGAGGCCAAGACTTCGGGATTTTCGTTCAAATTCAACTCTCCGCTGGGAGTGATTTCTCTTGAGATAGGCAGCGGAAATTGAAGTCACACAAATCATTAAAAGAACTCTTTATACGCTCGCCTATAGTCCGTACAATGGTGTGGATTTTTATAGGCGCGCTTGTATTGTTTATTTCTATATTCTTTGGAAGAAACGTCAACCGTAAGCCTGTCATTCTTTCTGTGAATCCGCCGACAGGTGTTCCCGGGGACACGGTTACCATCACAGGCGAAAACTTTGGTTCGTCGCGGGTGTCTTCATCCTACGTGGAGATTGCAGGTTCAAGGATTACAGGCAGCGGTTACATCGACTGGACAAACACGGAAATCAAGATAACGCTTCCCTCGAATGTGCAGGATGGACTTGTGGTTGTGGCGACATCGGCCGGAAGGTCAGAACCGAACTTCTTTGCAAACCGCAACGGCATTCCTGTGGCTGTCCGTCCGGACCCCAAGTCAATTCAGCCCGTCATAGATTCTCTTTCTTCGGAAAGTGCGGCCGTTGGAGAGCTGATAACCATAAGCGGTTCAAACTTTGGTAACAGCCGCGGTCATTCACAGGTAATTTTTACAGCCAGCCGTGAACCTACCCAGGGGCAGGAAAGCTTTTCCGGTTCCACGTCAGAATTCATCCCCGCAGCAAATGCCGACTACGATTACCAGTACTGGAGCGATTCCGAGATACAGGTGCGGGTTCCCGACGGCGCGGCTACCGGAGTGGTTTACGTTGAGACGGAAAAGGGTGACAGTCTGCATCAGGCATTCAAGGTCACACATCCTGCCGGAGAAAAATCTTATACCAACAACAGAACTTACGTGGTGCAGGTGAGCGCAGATATCCAGAACCGCGATGCCGGTGAGAATGCAAGGATTACGCTTTATATTCCCCGTCCGCCGGTTTCGGCACTGCAGCGTTCAGCATCTC
>CAMNHD010000384.1 GCA_946538875.1 uncultured Treponema sp. | reverse complement strand
GCTTTACCTCGGCCTTGAATTTGTCAGCTTCAGTCCACCATGTGGAAAGAGGAATGCCGGTCAGCATAGTGTGCACGTTGCGTGAGCTTCCCTGTGTAAGGTTGTAGAAGGCACTGGAACGCAGCTTCTGTTCGCCGAGGTATAGTTCAAGTGTGGCAGTAGTCGCGTCAAAGCGGTTTTTTTCTACCTTAGCCTTTTTCCCACCCTGGAGGAAGCACAGCCTTACAAAGACAGCATCCCCAGGACAGGCTGTTTCGTTGTACCACAGGCGGATGTCATAGTCAGTGCCGGAAAACACAGCTTCCTTTGCCTGCAGGTTGAATCCTATGACGGCAAGCAGCGCCGCAATAAGCCAAACATGTCTTTTCATGAATAGTCTCCTATAAAAAGCTATCTCGATTTTTGTATATCGCTTAGCACAAGCTGAAGATTTTCCATACCGTTGTACACATTGCGTTCCACATGGTAAAGAATGTCAACCTTGTCCCCAATTTCAAAGTCTCTGTGGAGCCGCTCTCCTTCATTCCACATAAGGGCAGTCCATCTTGTCTTGCCGTTGCTGACCGCAACCTTGAGGTGCATTTTTTCCGTCTTGCCCATGATTATGGCATCCTGGACAGGAATGTTCCTTGTCATAAACAGCAGCTGCGGATTGTTTTCCCCGGAAGGCTCGAACCTGTCGCATACCTGAATCAGCGAAGGGTTCAGGTAGGAAGGCGGAATCTCCGCGTCTATGCTGAAAGTATCGGCCTGAGATTCTTCAAGCTGAATATCTTGAGCTAATTCTTTAAGCCTTTTTTCAAAGAGCGGAAGCTTGTCACGGGTAAAACTGAATCCTGCGGCGGCGTTGTGTCCACCGTGGTTGATAAAGATGTCGCCCATCTTGTCAAGAAAGTCTGTGGCTCCCACACCCCGGCAGCTCCTCATGGAACCAATTGCTATGTTGTTGTCCACAAAAGTCACCGCCATTGCAGGTACATTGTACTGCTGCATGAGTCTGCCCGCAAGAATTCCGCTTATGCCGCGGTTGATCCGCTCGTCAATCACCACGCAGAGTTTTCCGCTGTGATTGTTCAGTGAGGTCTCGGCCTGCAGGGCAGCATAACCCCATGCATCGAGCGAAAGCTGTTTCCGTTCAGAGTTGCATGCCAGTATTTTGTCCGCAACCAGGTCACGCTGCCTGTCATCCCTTGTAAGGAACAATTCAGCCGCAAGCTCCGGATGCCCCATACGTCCAGCCGCATTCAGATGGGAAACAAGTACCCAGCTCAAGTCAGTGGAAGTGACCCTTTTTCCAAGAAGATTAACCCTTGACATAAGTTCAAGAAGGCCCGGCCGGATTCTTCCCGCATTGATGGAAGCAAGTGCGTTCCGTACAAAGATGCGGTTTTCATTTTTCATAGGCATGATGTCGGCCAATGCCGCAAGAGCAACCAGCTGAAGATCCCTTTCCTCCTGCCCGGCAAACTCAGGATGCTCAGTTTTTAAACTCTGGTTCACATAAGTGACAAAAATATTGTAAAAGCCGCCGATGCGTGTGGGAGCATGGTTACCGTACTTGGCAATCTTGGACATACCCATGATGCGGTCAAGATCCAGATCCTTCATCTTAGGAATTGCACGGCCGATTTCTTCCTGCATATCGGCAATATTGAATTCCGCACCGCTGCCAAAAGCCTGATGCAAAAGCCCCAGTACTTTCTGGGCGTCCCAGCCAAGAATCATCTGTCCGCGCAGGTAAGAAGGAAGCCGTGTCTCCGAAACGGAAACGCTGCCCGCCGGAACCCGTTCCTGAATCTTGCTCAGAGGAATGAGATTCCTGAGCTTGACACAGTCAATTACAATTTCAGTGCCATCAGCCCATGCGTCCAAAAGCGTGACTTCCTGCTTGTACCATCTGCTGAGACTGAATCTAAGCGCGGAAACAACCTTGTAAACCACAGCGCAGCCGGAAATATCCGGGAAGGGGTAACCTGAACCTTCTGTCTTTGCGTCGACAATTATCGCAGGTTCGGGTAGCAGGGAAGGGGGATTGTGATGGTCAAGGACAATCACGTCGATTCCAAGTTCCCCCGCATGTGCAATCTCAAGATTGTTTGATATGCCGCAGTCAACAGTTATGATAAGCGAGCCGTATTCCCCGGCAAACTCGTCCACTGCCACCATGGAAAGTCCATAGGCATCGTCCCCGGAGGGCAGTCTGTAGCTCACGTCGATACCCATACCGGAAAGGCAGTCGTAAAGCACGGTTGTTGCAGAGACACCGTCAACATCCCGGTCGCCGAAAATCAAAACCTTTTCATTTTCTTCCTTTGCAGAAAGAATCCTGTCAACCGCATCCTCCATGGATACAAAGTTGAACGGACTGTGCTGGAACCTAAGGTCGTCCTCCATATAAAAGAGAATGTCGCGTCCCTGAGTGATGTCCCTTCGGACCATAATGCTGGCAGTAAGGGCATCAATCCCGTATTTCTGCTGGAGAGTCTCTATATCCGCCCTGCTGACGGCTTTTTTGTTCCAAGTAGACACTACAGTATCTCCTTGTAGATAAGTTTTTCGCTTTCAGGGCAGGTTTCGTGGTAAGTCACGGTCTTTGCAAGACCCGCAGTACCGCTCATCAGAGAAGCCGGATCCCTTGCGTAAACATCCATTATCTTGTCACCGTCATGAACAAAGACACCATGTCTTTTTGCAAAGATT
>CAMNHD010000383.1 GCA_946538875.1 uncultured Treponema sp. | reverse complement strand
TGGGAAAACTTCTTGTGTTCCGCAAGATACGTGCCATGCTCGGTAAGAATTTCCGTGCCGGTATTGCTGGCGGCGGTGCCTACCCTGAGGCGATTGACAGATTTTTCTGGGCGGTTGGCGTGAATGTTGTGGAGGGATACGGACTGACCGAGACTGCACCTGTTGTTTCTGTGCGGCCTATTGCCTGTCCGGTGATGCGGACTGTTGGTACTGCAATCCGCGGTGTGGAAGTCCGTGTTGTTGATGATGACGGCATTGTTCTTGGCAAGTGCAGGAAGGGCAGCCTGCAGGTGCGCGGTGGAACTGTGATGAAGGGGTACTACAAGCGTGATGACTTGACTGCAAAGGTTATGACCAGCGACGGTTGGTTTGACACTGGAGACCTTGCGATTCTTACTGTTGACGGGGAGATTCAGCTGCGCGGACGCAAAAAGGATACTATTGTTCTTATGGGCGGTGAAAATATCGAGCCTGTGCCAATTGAGGACAAGCTGAATTCTTCACGCTATATCTCGACTTCTGTTGTGATTGGTACGAACGAAAAGGGGCTGGATCAGCGCTATCTTTCTGCTCTCATTCTGCCTAATCAGGAAGAACTTGAACAGTATGCCAAGGAGAATGGAATTGAATATGCCTCTTACGAGACGCTTTTGGACAGTGAGAGTGTGCGCAAGTTCTACGCGGCGGAGATAGCAAATCTTATTAATCCCAAGAACGGCTTCAAGTCTTTTGAGAGAATCAACTGCTTTGAGTTTATCACCAAGCCTTTTGAGGTTGGTGTGGAGCTTTCTGCCAAGCAGGAGATGATGCGTCACCGTGTGCGTGAAATCTACAAGGATAAGATTGCAAAAATGTATAAGGATGCCCGCTGAAGCCCGTGGGGCTAAAGCAGGACTTTGTTTTTAGTCTAGCTCCAGAATCTTTGCTCCGGATTTTTCATCGATGGGCAGGTTCTGGGGTAAGTCTTTTTTTTCTATTGAATATGATTCCCCTGATTTCAATTCTGTCTCTGTGACAACGAGCAGCAGGCCCAGCTCGGAACAGGCATACCAGCCGCACCTGTAACCAGGCAGCCGTATGCTGTCGCTTGCTATGCGGAATGTCAGGACGCTGTCTGAGGACTGGGGGAAGGTTTTGCTTGGCGATGCCTGCTTTGCGGAGTGAGAGCTGCTTGGGTAAGCCGTTGCCTGCTCTGTGGACTGGGGGGAGGTTTTGCTTGGCGACGTCTGCTTTGCGGAGTGAGAGCTGCTTGGGTAAGCCGTTGCTTGCTCTGTGGACTGGGCACTGCTTTGGTAAGCCACTCCCTGCTTTGCAGACTGCGTACTGCTCTGGTAAGCCGCCGCCACAAAACTCAATACCGCACGCTCCTTTGGCAACTGGGCACGCTCAGACAATTTCCTAAGTTCTGCCGGTGCGTCTTCAGTGCTGAATGCAAAATTGCACCATTTTCCTCCGCGTTTTCCGTCCATGGGACAGTCAGCACAATGTGTGCAGGGAGAAAGCGGCATGTAGTTCCTGCGCATAAGAGCATCCCTCATCAGTGAAACAAAGCGTGCCGTCTTTGGAACTCCAGGCTCCACAATAAGGATTCGTCCGGAATCGGTGTATGTCAAAAGTTTTTCGCAATGCTTCTTTGCAAGGTAGTCAGGAGGCATACCGGCATCTTCCGTGAATTCGTTGAAGACATTGGCGCATGTGACAAGGTGGGCCTTTTCCTTTATGCCTGTGCCGAATTCGCCCTTTACCTTGACGATTTTCCAGCCGCTGCATTCAAGGCGTGCCGCTGTGCTTAGAAAAATGTCTTCGCCAAATCCAAGGGCTTGGGTGGAAAGATCCATGCAGTACCAGGTCAGGGACTTTTTTCTGAGTTCAGGGCGTGCAAGCATTATCGCAATCGGTACAGTCAGCGGACCTGAGCCTATGTCCGTGCATACAGCGTTCTGCGGAAGGGCAAAGAAATCTGCGGGCAGGTTTGCAAAAAGGCGTGTGAGACGCACAAGGTTCCACCAAAGGTAGTAGTGCACATAGGCACTGAGCGTTGTGGTCTGGTTCATATAGCCCATGCGTCTGGAGGAACGCTCGTCTGTTAGAAAATGCGAAAGTTCTTTTATCTGCTGGGGGAGAAGCTGCCTCTGCCTGGAACTCAGCGGATGGGATGAAAGTATCACGGACTGGAAATCAGTCAGTATGCTGCGTGCGTCTTTGGGAATGCCGGAAAATTGGAAAAGAGAGTCCAGTGATTTGACGGCGATGGAGTCCCTTCTGCGGTCAGGGCTTCTTTTTGCAGACGGGTGTGGTTTGCTGCCCCTAAGCTGTTTTACTTCTCCGTCCTTCCTGCGTTCAGACTTGGGAATTTCAAAGTGTTCCTTTTTAAGGTTTCCCTGGGGCTTTGGAGAAAAGCTTCTGCGCGATTTGATTTCGTACCATTTGCGGTCATCGTTGGGTTTGTTGTGCGTCATTAGTTTGAGCCTCTGTAGTCTTTGAGTGTTTCAGGTGAAGGTACAGGTCGTTCAGGTTTGCCTTCAGCTGCCGGATTGTGGCAAGAGTCTGCGCCTTGTTGTCGTTTACATTGAGATCCTGCACAAGCTGCCGGCGGGCACCTTCCAGGGTGTATCCCTTTGTGTAGATCAGGAATTTGAGCCTCTGAATCAAATCAAGGTCGCGGTGGGAATATATACGTCTTCCACCTGCGTCTTTTTTGGGCG
>CAMNHD010000382.1 GCA_946538875.1 uncultured Treponema sp. | reverse complement strand
GCGTTCATAAGGCGTTTTGCGTGCTCAGGGGTCATGATGATGCGGTCACTCACCATTGCCTTGGGAAGGCCGGGGAGGGTGGTAGCAAAGTCCAGCACGAATTCACTGCGTGAATGGGATATGATAGCAAGGTTTGAGTATGATACCTTTGTGGTCTGGGGATTGAGCTCTATGCTAAGCTGATTCTGGGGCTTGGGCTGGTTGTTATCCATAATATAAGATTCTTTATGCGCACAAATTTACAAAATAGTTATGACTTCTTGGCGTTTTGTCCACCTTTTGTGTCCTTTTTTTACCTTTCCATATTATATTTAAAGCCATATTTGCAAAAATTTACTGCATATATAACACAATTTTTACTAATATGAAAAAATTACAGTATGTCATTCCTGAAGCATCCGCTTTGGAAATCAACTTCAAGGAAGGTTTCATGACAGGCTCAGAGCTTGACTCCCTAACCTTCAGCGCACTTGGTATCGAGACAATCGACAACGCCGAAATTATTGGCGAAGTAAACAATCTGGAATGGTTTTAATCTGAACGCCCTATGAAAAAGTTTATATTTTTTGCAACAGTATCGGCATTGGCTATCCTGTCATCTTGCACCAAAGAGTCTCACGTAGGTGAAACAGTTACTATAAAGGCTGCCATCAGCCAGGCGGTTCCTTCAACCAAAACAGCTTATGTAGCAGGCGGTAATTACAGCTGGACTGCTTCTGATAAGATTTCCGTTGGTACCAGTGACGGAGGATATGTTACTTTTGATGTGGTAGATCCCGCCGCAGGTTCATTCTCACACACATTCGGTGGCGTTACGCCCTCCCTTCTTGTTGCCGTATCCCCTGTGCAGAGCACAACATTCACATCTGAAACGGATTTTCAGGTACAACTTCCCGCCGTTTATGACAATTATGTGAGCGGTACCGCAAACGCCCTTATGATTGGTGTCCCTGCAACCAGCGGAAGTTACACTTTCAAGTTTGCACGCGCCGCCGGCCTTCTCAAGGTTACCTATGAGAATGCACCTGTGGGTACAACCGGCCTTACTTTCCAGGCAAGCGGCAATATCACAGGAACAATTTCAATGAGCGGCATCTCTGTCTCCGGCCTGGAGATCACAAGTTCAAATCCCGGCCTTACCGGCAATACTGTTGACTTGAACCTTGCGGAGGCCACAACCGCAGTCCAGGACCTTGAGTTCTTCATCCCCGTTCCAACCGGAAACTACACCTCCTTCTCAATGAACCTGAAAGGCTCTGCTGACATCATTTCCAGCACTAGCAAGCAAATGAATGCCAATGTTACCCTGAGTCGTGGACAGAATCTCATCCTTCCCGTAATCACACTCCAGAGCGGCTTTACGCCTGTGACTGTGGGTGCTACGGACAATTCCGCAAACTTTGGAGAAGCAAAGGGTGAAGCATATGCCGTCCCTGCAGGAAAGGTCCTTCACCTTGAGTTTACCAATTACTCCGGAAAGGCAGAGAACTTCCACAACTGGATTCTTTTATGCTCAAATACCATTGAGGGTGCTGTCGGGTACTATGAGTATTTTGCAATCCGTCCAGACAATTGGGGATGGAGCGCTGGTGATGCAGTCAATTACAACCCGGCCCGCCTTGTCACTACCGGCATAGACTGGGCAGCTTTCAAGAATGCGATGGACGGAGCATCTGTCACCATCACCGTAGAGCATACAACTTCCGGCAGTGCTATAGTGAAGGCCACTTGTGTCTCTTCAGACAACAATTACACTTTTACTACTGAGTACAGCCACCCCGTTTCTACCAATGAAGACATCTACACATGCCTTTGGTTTGAGAAGGCTCACGGTGATATCAAGAAGGTGTGGTACTCCAACAGCCGCAAAACTTCTGTGAGTTCCCTCTCCACCTCCTACAATTACTATGTGTATGAAGATGCCCTTGACCTTTCTATAATCGGCGGCCCTAAGAAAGATGTCCTTGCAACCTACAATGACGGTGAGACAGCAGCAGTTCCTGCAAATCTCCTGAGCTTCGCAGTTGGCACTTACATCACTCCCACTGCCGGAAACCAGACCGTAGACGTAACTTTCAACGGCACTCCCAGCACCATCACTATCCCGGTAGTGAAAGGAACAGGCGCTTTTGGAAACGTAACCCTTGTGACTGGTCTGGTGTATTCTCCTTTCTTCGGTGACGTTGCCCCCGGAACTCCTGTGAGCAAGACAATGTATGTCTATTCTTCATGCGCAAACAACTGGGCATCTCCCTGCGCAGACTGCGCAAGCGCCGGATTCGCCAAGTTCTACGCCAGCTTCCGTATGGATAACTATGGCTGGGGCGACAATTACTCTTCCGCCACCCCTGAATCCAACTGGGATTGGGGTACTTTCGCTGCAATGCAAAACCACAACACTGTAGTAATCACCTGGACCAACAACACCACTACGGCCGATGTCCGGTTTGATGCCACTTATTGGACAGGGGAAACACACTACCAGTCATTTATCGGTTTGACTATTGAAAACGGAGAGCTTGCTTACCGCGCCTTCACAGAGAACTCCTATGTGGTTGTACTTGACTAAGGCATTGCCCGTGGAGACAATCATCTGATATTAAATCACTTACGCAAAATAGGGTGTTGGAAATCCAACACCCTATTTTGCGTAAGACACTGAATTCCAATTACTTACTTCCACGCCACCACTCAATGAAATCACG
>CAMNHD010000381.1 GCA_946538875.1 uncultured Treponema sp. | reverse complement strand
CTTGTGTCTTTGCGGCCGCTCCCTTGGCCTCTTGTTCTTCTGCGGCAACGCGATCCTTGGCCGCGTCCAGTTCTTTATTAAATGTCTGCAGGAGTTCTTCAGCACTGGTTCCGGATTTTAGTGCTTCATACAGATCCATATTTTTCATCTCCTTTATGTTATTGTAATTATATTATACCAAAAATTTTTTTATTTGTCAAATTTGGGGAAGCGGGGCAAAAAAGCCTTTTTTTTAAATTATAACATATTTTTTTATTTTTGTCAATGTTCTAGAAATTTTGCCCATATAAGAGAGGAAGCGGCACTGGTCCCGCTTCCCGGTCAGAAAGGGGTACCCCTTTTTGGGAAAAAGGGCGCTCGCCAAAAAGTCGACAAGGTTCTGGCAAAAAAGCCCATATAGGACGGGAATCGGAATAGCGGGCCTGGACCGGGTGTCCGCAGCCCGAAAAATCACCCGGTCGCCGCATTAAAAAAGGACGCCTTTTCAGCGTCCTAAATCGAGTTCTTCTTTTTCATTTTTGAAATAGATAACTTCTTTAGTGTCGTTCTTAAGCACCATCACTTCAAGAACATTTCCATCCTTAAAGGCTTCTTTAGCCATGTATTTTGCAACAACAGAAGAGTCAAACTGCTCTTCTTCAACTCGCTGTTCGTTACCATGATAATTAATAGTAATAAAAAGCGTCATTTTCTTCTTCGTCTTCATAGTCATCAAGCTCCATTTCAAACCTTGCGGTTTCTTCGTCTTCTCTCTGAATCTGGCGGGCATGCTCTCGTTCAGCCTTTGCGAAAATTTCTGCAACAGCCTTAGAGGAAGAAATGTTGGTGGATGAAATAAGATTGTACTCATCTGCCTTATCAGACCCGCCCGCGTAATAAGCAATGGTTTCCATTACTGAGGCGATTCCATAAATAAAATCGGAATGAGTACTGCGGGCATCATAAGAGCCTCGGTACATGGGATTGCACATCAGCTCCTTGTAAACAATGTTAAAAGCTTCCTGTTTAGTCATTTTTTGACTCCTTTCTTTTGATAAGTTAAGTATACCAGATAATGCGGCGGTTGTCAAGTATTTTTTTAAAAATTTTGTGGAGACCGGTCTAGTACGGTCAACCAACCGCACCATAATACATAAGTAAGAAGTAAATATTTAAAATTGCGTTTGCAACATGCATGAGCAAACCATTGACTTTGCGGTCGGTGGTTAAATCCTTTACAATACCAATTACCGCAACCGCCAATCCAAACCATGAAATGGATAAACCATACATCATGATAAGAATTACATTTAAGACAGTAATGAAGCACCGCAAATCATTCCATTCAAATTTGTATCCATTTTCAAGATTAAAAAAGCTCTTCATAATCAATATCCTTTCGGTTCGTAGGCACATTTACGCACTCTTCAATGTTTTCGCAATACTCGGAAAAAGCATCACAAATCCAATTCCCGCTGTATCCTTCAAGAAGATACGCGCAGTCTTTACAACGTTCTTTGTAGTACTCTTTGCTCTTGTTTTCATTTTTGTCCATTTTAAAATTCCTCCCTGTAGTCTTTTTTATACTTGCGGTCGAGAGATTGAAGTTTTTCTTTCTTGGTTTTTGTTTTCCTTACGTAAAGTCCGCGGAAAGTGGGACGAGGGGTTTTTGCTTTTGCTTTCATTTTTTTTGTTTTCTCCTTTACTTTTGTATCTATAGTATAACATATATTTTTTATTTTGTCAATAGGAAAATTAAAAAAATTGCGGGACCGGGCAAAAAATACGAGGGGCATCACCCCTCGTACTCAAAATTAACATTGTCATATTTTAATTCAAAAATTTTACTTTCTTCGTGCTGTGCCTGAAGCTCTCTTGCCTCTTCCAGTGTTACGCAAGGCTTGCCCGCAAAAGAGCCATCATTTTTTACTACGCACCAAAGTTCATCAAACCAATCAAAATCTCTCATTTTTATTTTCTCCTTTGTGAATCAATATAAATATACTCTGGATAAATGACGTCTCCATATTTTAAGGTGATGTCTTGCTCTTTGAATTTCATTAACATTCCTAATGCACTCATTTCATACCAGGCTTGATAAAATTTTTCACTTGCATCCCACTCTTGTTTATCAATGAGGTCTGAAATTCGATTTTCAATACGCTTTTTAAGTTCAGTTAATTCCTCAAGGTTTAATTCTTCAATAAAATTTTCAGCCATTGTATTTTTCCTCCTTTCTTTTGATAATCAATGATTAAAGCGGATGTAGTGCTGAAGCCAGTCTTCACCAAAGTACTCTTCAAACTCTTTTACATCTTCGGGAGCATTCTCAAGAGCGGAAATTTTCATGATAGAATCCCAATCAAGAATAGCTACCCAATCATGAGATTTTTCTTCACAGCCCTTGGTGAAATAAAAAGTATCAAGAAGAAAATCCATTGCCTCTTGACTTTGAATTTTTTCCATTACTTCAGACAGCCACACAATCTGAGAGTCAAAAATAGGGGTAGTCTTGAAACCCTCAACTCTCGTTCCACTGATTTTAGATTCAAATTTCATTTGTTTTTCTCCTTCCTTGTTTGTAAGTACATTATACCACTTTAAAAAAGAATTGTCAAGTGGTTTTTAAAAAATTTTTGACCCGGGTCAAAACCCACCAAAGTGGTGGGTTTATTTTTATTTTCCTTTCTTTAAACGCTGAGCGTCTTCCCATTTCCAAAAGGCCTCTTTTTCTTC
>CAMNHD010000380.1 GCA_946538875.1 uncultured Treponema sp. | reverse complement strand
CTTGAACAGGAACTGCCTTCCTCTGCAACTATGCTTGTCACTCTTATGGGACAAAGCGCCCAGGACGCCTATGACAGTGCTGCGGAAAAATCTTCTTCCCTGGGCTTTGATTTCTCCATGCTCAAGGATTCAACCATATCGCTCAAGAACATGACACCCCGCGGTAAGAACAACAAAATCTCGCAGCTTCCCATTCTGCTCGACAACAACGAGATTCTGCTCGACATAAAACTTCTCGATGCCACAAAAACCACACGTATGCAGACATGGACGGATGTGGAGACTTTTGCCGCCGCAAGCAAAGAAAAGGTTAAATTCCCGATGGTATTCGCAGGCAGCGACAGTTCCGTGACCCTGGGAATACTTGGCGCCATGACTGAATCCTTTTCCGGAGCAGACCAGTACCGCACCGCAGCAGAAAAAATTCTTGCCTTCTACAAAGAAAATCCTGATGCCCAGAATATTCAGGTTTACGATCTGATTAAATCGCTCAGCGAGGATCCTGCCTCACCATTGTACGCAGCGACTTACACTCTGCAGAACCTAATCAAAAAGCAGCTTCTCCACCCGGAATGCTTCCACATGACACATAATGATGTAAAGGCATTTATGGACAACAAAATGGCCGCTGTAGTGTTCACAAGTCTCACCGACCACCGCAACGTCAATCATGAAACCATTGAACGCTACAAGGCAATTCCCCGTGTACTGCAAAACGGTGGAGACCATGCCGGATTTTATCCGTCAAACCGCAAAACAAACATGCGCTCGCTGAACACACCGGTTATCTGTGCAGTACCGCTTAAATCCAACCGCAGCATGGTAAAGGTGGCAGCCTTTCTTTTGGCACCATCCTCACAGGACAGTCTCTGCCTAAAAACGGGGCTTGCTCCGGTACTTGCCCAGAGCCACGTTCCTGACATCCAGTCTGACGATGTAAGATTCTGGGCGGCGGCAACCGAAGCTCCCCTTCAACCGCTTGATACCGCAGCGTTCACCAATCCCGCCAACCGCGAACAGTTTGTCCGCGAGTATGCCGGTTACGTGACATCCCTGGCCAACCAGCGCTGAGTCCAAGATGGATTCCACCGGTAATCTGGACAGTGTCGTCGAATTCACAAAGGCGATAACTGAACTGTTCAAGGGGTTGTTCTCCAATCTGACCAAAAATGGTTCCTCGGGAAAACTTTTGGTCTGGCAGATACTCTTTTTGATTACTATAATAACAACACTTGTGCTGCTTGGTCTCCTGATTGCCGGAACGATTAAAAACTACAAAAAGAATTCTCAGCTCATGCAGCGCTTTACGGCTGTGATGAATTCTCTCCAGACTGAATTTCCAGAACTCGGTGAACTTGCAAAGGAGTGCAGGCTGCTCGGCGAAAGAATAGACAGCCGCACCAACCGCCGCCAGAATTCCAAGAAGCTGAGCATCCTTGCTTACGACATAGCAAAGGCCCTGGATGTTGAGCCAAAGACACGCTTCCTGTACTTCTGCTGTGCAATGGTCTTTGACTGCGGCTATCTTGAAATTCCCGGCGAACTGTTCCGCGTGGAAGTAATGTCCAACCGGGAGCGTCAGATTGTGCGAACCCATGTACTACGATTTGAAGAATACTTTGACTTTATCCCTGCCGAATACTTTCCTGTTTTCTATCAGGCCGCAATGCTTCACCGGGAAAACTATGACGGCACAGGTTTCCCCGAAGGCCTCCGGGGTGAGGAGATTCCCCTTCAGGCAAGAATCATCCGCTTACTGGAATCCTATGTTTCGCTTACCAGTCACCGTGCTTACCACAAGACCCTGGCCCACAGGGAGGCAATCGCCATTCTGCGCAAGCAGCACGGACTCTACGACAAGAACCTAGTAGACATTCTTGAAAAGACAGTATAAATTAAAGGCGGAAATTTTACCCAATCTTACGGAATGTTATATAAATAATTTTAAGGAAGACAATTGCAAAATCAGACTAGTATTGCAGCTGCCTCAAGGATACTAATATGTGTGGAATAGTAGGTTATGTGGGAGATAAAAACGCGACTCCCCTTTTGGTCAATGCCCTTAAAAAACTTGAATACCGCGGTTACGACAGCGCAGGACTTGCAATCTACAACGGCGAAGACATTGTAGTGCGCAAAGTCAAGGGTGCCATACGCGCCCTGGTGGAAAACGTCACCAAAGAGATTGTCCGCAGCAGCGACAAGATGAATGAAGAAGAGGCTTCAAAAAAAGAGGCCGAACTCATACAGAAGATGGGAGACATAATTCCCGGCAACATGGGTATCGGTCACACCCGCTGGGCAACTCACGGTGAACCAAATGACATCAACGCCCACCCGCAGACAAACGTAAGCGGAACAATTGCAGTAGTACACAACGGGATAATAGAAAACTATGCAAAGCTAAAGGCCTGGCTCCAGGAACAGGGAATTGTCTTCCGCAGCCAGACAGATACCGAGGTTGTGGCTCACCTGATAAACTATTTCTACGAACAGGACGGAGACATCTTCAACGCTGTGCTGAATGCACTCCACCGTCTTGAAGGAAGCTATGCTCTTGGCGTAATGTGCAGCGACTACCCTGACCGCCTCATCGCAGCCCGCAAGGAAAGCCCCCTTATCATCGGATTGGGAAAAGACGAGAACTTTATTGCAAGTGACGTACCCGCAGTCCTTGAACACACACGCGAAGTCTACTTCCTTGACCAGAAGCAG
>CAMNHD010000379.1 GCA_946538875.1 uncultured Treponema sp. | reverse complement strand
CATCGACTACTTCTTGGTCTCGCACGGCCTGCGCGACGCCTGGAGCCAGCCCGCCATCTACAACGAGGTCATGGGCTCGGACCACTGCCCCGTCGGCGTCACCATCGAGGTGTGAGCCCAAAGCGCTCCAGGTAGCTCAAAACTACAGCGAGAAGCCGCCGTCAGGCCAAAGTCCCTCTAAAGCGCTTCCTCGCCCCGCTCGCCCGTCCGGATGCGGACCACGTCCTCGATGGGGATCACAAAGATCTTGCCGTCGCCCGGCTCGCCGGTGCGGGCCACCTGGCAGATGAGGTCGATGGCGGTGTCGACGCGATCGTCTGCCACCACCACCTCAATCTTGACCTTGGGCACCATGTTCATGATGACCTCGGAGCCGCGGTAGTACTCGCCGTCACAATCTCCAAGGATTCCCCTGACGGAAAGATTTACTTCTGGCTTCCGTTCGTCGCAAACGCAATTCACGTGCCGCTCTGGCTCTTCATCATCATCACCACCGTCATGCTCTGGGCCTCGGTAAACACGACAAACTGCACCGACGGCGTCGACGGTCTCAGTTCCTCGCTTGTGCTGGTGGGGCTTATCACAATGGGCATCATCTTCTACGTCATACTCGGACACAAGGACATCGCCTCCTACCTTCTGGTGCCTCACCTGAACAACGGTGCCTCATGGGCAGTAATGACATTCTGTCTTGCGGGTGTCCTCATGGGCTACCTCTGGCACAATGCATTCCCAAGCTCTGTCCTCATGGGAGACGCAGGTTCGCGCGCACTCGGTTTCTACATCGGTGTATGCGTCATGGTAAGCGGAAACCCATTCCTCTTCCTTGCAACATCCTCAATCATCTTTGTGAACGGCGGCATGGGACTTCTCAAAGTGGCACTCAAGCGCTTCTTCCACATCAGCATATTCCA
Source organism: uncultured Treponema sp. (assembly GCA_946538875.1). Next base: position 1,808 of record CAMNHD010000379.1, on the reverse strand, counting down.
GAACATCCGGTTCCCGCTCCACGACCACATGCGCAAAAACCACGGCTGGTCGCCCACACAGGTCCTGATCAAATTCGTGACCATGCAGCTTTTGATTACAGTGGCCCTCTTGGGAATCTTTGTAAAGATCCGCTGAAAACGCAGAGGAAAATTTAGTTTTATACAAAACTTTTATTAATCAGTCTGTTTTGGACGGGGCCGAATTGCGCTCCGTCTTTTTTTTCCAGAAAAAGAAAATGCCGCACGGCATTCCCCGCTTTCCAGGGTTTCATGCCTGCGGCACGCTTCCGCGCCCTTACAATCGGGCGTAGTCTGCTTTGATTTTTTCCTTACTTTTCTGGTGCACTGGCACCGATTTTCTGGTTGATGGTATACACGTTCCATGAGAAAGTGCCGCCGGTCCCATCCGTTCCTGTACCGCTGTTGGTTATAGTTACGGTCTTTGAAGCGTTGTTTTCTCCCACAAGCGTTACCTGCCCATCAGCGATTATCACACCGGTAAAGGTTCCTGAGTCGACAGTTTCAATTGGCGTTGAACTTGCCTTTGGTCTGGTGTAGAGAGTCCACTTTCCGGCAGACCAGTCACTCTTTGTTGCCGTAAAGCTTATCTGATAGATACAGTCTTCATGATACTCGCCGTTGTAGTTGTAGTCAAAGGTATCCTGTCCGGAAAAATAATAATAACTTCCTTTTTTATCCGTGAGCTTGAATTCCCAGACCGCATCGCTTGAAAACTTGTCTTCAGAGCCGCCACCACTGGAACCGCCACCGTTACCGCTGGAATTTCCGCCAAGTCCGCTGCCTGAACCGTTTCTGTAATCATTCAGGAAATCGCATGAGGAAAAGGCTGCACAGAGCCCGATTCCAAGCAGAACATAAATCATTTTGGTAAATCTTTTCATTTTTGGTCCTCCAACAACAACAGTATAAAGCATAATTAAAGATTTGTTAAGATGCCGATGCAGGGGGCCACGGAAATCAATTTAAACAAAATGCAGACACAAAGTTGCCACCGGCCCGCCCGCTACACACAACCCTGGCAGGTGCGTGCGCTTGTGCATTTCCATGGCAGGCGGTTCCGAACGGCCGTCAGTTTTTTCTGCGGCGGTAAAGCTTTGCCGGACGGTGGCCCGCACCGCTTGTAAAATGCGAAGTCTCCTGCACAAGAGGGAGAACCTTCCGCCTGAAGTTGGAAGGCTGGAGCGTAATTCCAAGCAGGGTTTCCTGAACCTTCTGCAGACCACTCAAAGTAAAAAGTTCAGGCATAAAGTCAAAGAGCACGTCAAAGTCGTTTCCAAATTTCTGAATCATGGCATAAGCCGTGGCTATTATCTCCGCGTGGTCAAAGGCCAGGCCGCCGCTCTCTACCACAGAGTAGGATGTCCGCCCGAACTGATTTCCGCAGTTTCTTACAACAGCCTCCACCGTAAGGTTTTCCGCCGCATTCCTGAGCTCCAGCCGCGCAGTTCCTGTCTTTTTGTTTTCAGTGCACCGGATTGTAAACCACCTGGCCTCGCTTGCGTCATCGCCCGCAGAAGCCTTTACATTTTCCTCATCCACAATGGCAATGAACGCATTTGAAATTATTCTACCTCTTGGGTCGCGCTCAACCGCAGAAAAAGACCCCATCGGCATAAGGACACGCGGTTCAAGCCCGGTTTCTTCCTTAAGCTCACGGAATGCAGAAGCCTCCAGCGTTTCGTCAATATTCAAAAAGCCACCGGGAAGAGCCCACTTGCCCCTGCACGGGTGGCCGCCCCTCTTTATAAGAAGAAGCGAAAGACTTTTCTTTTCATCCTGCCTGTAGT
>CAMNHD010000378.1 GCA_946538875.1 uncultured Treponema sp. | reverse complement strand
CGTAGGGTAAAGTTCATAGTCAACTGCTTTCCATGATTCCATAGAAGCTCCTTCGCTCATGCTTGCGCAGCCAGAAAAGATGGTCAGTGCACAGAGGGTGCAGCTTAAACCGGCAATCATTTTTTTCATAAGTCCTCCTTTTGCACAATAATCATTTGTGCAATTTGTTACATTTGAAAGTGTAAGTTATGTTGCAAAATATGTCAAGTTTTATTTTGAAATTTGCAAAATTTGCTGTTTTTGCCCCTTTTTCTAGTGAATTTGATGAAAAGTAGTGCAAATGCAAAAATATTTCTTGACAAAACCAAAGTTGCATTTTACATTTTTAAAAGAAAGAGCTTTTGTGCAAATGTAAAGTGCAAAAAGGAGGTTATATGAAAAAGACTTTGTTTGGGATCCTGCTGGCAGCCTGCACCCTATCAGGCGGGGCTTTTGCAGAGACTCATCTTATGATGGACATGAAGTTCAAGATGCCCTTTGCCCTTGTGGACATGACTTCAAGAACATCCGGCCTTACCACGGAATTTGGAAAGGTGACTCTGGGGGAGGCATCCGATGACTTCCGCTTTAAGATGGAAAGCGACAGGCGGGTTGGAGTCGAGCTGAACTTTAAGCCCCACTTTATGCCTCAGGGCGGTGTTTCCGGCTTTAACCTTGACACATATTTTGCCTGGTTCAAGCCCATGGACAATCTGACTGTTACTGCCGGCACCAGCGACGAGCGGCACTGGTTCAAAGGAAACGAAGAGCGTCTTGTGGAAAAGTTCGGGGAGATTTCCATTATAGACTGCGATGCAGACAACGAGCTGGGTGTTTACTACGGCCTTATTTCCAATCCTCTGCTCAAGAGTTCATCGGAAGCTTTTTGGCGGCCCTGGAGCCACCGGGAGGGAACTGTAAGGTGGGATCGTTCTTACGGCTGGTCTTCCTCGCAGCTTGGCACAAAGCCTGACGGTCAGGGGACAAATCTGCAGCTTGCCTACAGGCAGGGAGAGACAGGTTGGTTTGCTACCTTTGTGCTGGTTGAACATTATTGGCCCGACAGTTCAAATGAAAACGAAAACGAATGGATTAACAGCCGCTGGATAAGCAATGCTTCTGATTCAGGCAACGCGACAAAATGGATTCCTGAGCCACAGTTCAGGGTGGGCTACGGCTTCAGAAATGGCAGTCTGGAACTTGTCTACAAGTCCCCTCACTTTGGAAACAATGTGGCGGCAGTTTTCTGGCAGCCCCGGCTTTTGCGCGACAAGCTTGTGGGCACAATCGGCGCAACTTTTGCAAACGATGTGGCTGACGGCTCAAGCCTTTTCAACGGAAGAAAAAATCAGTTCAACGCCTTTGCCTTTGACGCCCGCTTCCAGTATAAGTTTTCCGAAAGCCTCAGGGCCAAGGTCAACTTGAATTATTCATTGCTTGCTCCGGGGGACATCAACGCTTATTCCGACGACAACGAGCTGGCCCTTGCCAGTCCCCGCTACCACTACAAGGATGCAAAGGGAAACATTGTTGGCAACCTTCCTGAGCAGGCATTGTATGTAATCGGTTCGGTGGGCTACACCCTTCCCCTTGGAAGCGTGAACTTTGATGCAGGACTCTTCATGCGGGATTTGGATAACAATGACGGCTTTGCCCTGGGCGAAAACTTCTTGACTTTGAAGGGAAGCTGGACCTGGTGGATTTTGAACGGTGCAGGAATTTCTGTGGGAGGAGCATGGTACCATCATCTGAACACGGCAGACTACGGAAAGACAATCAGGACCTTTACCATGGACGGCATAAAAGATGAGTTCAGGCTTGGGGCAATGGTGATGGTAAAACTTGGAATCTAACCGGCTGCGATACAAGCCGGTCTAATAGGAGGAAATATGAAAAAGTGTATTTTTGCAGGGGCAGCAATTCTTGCCGCAGGAATGATTTTGGCTTCTTGTAACCATGATTCGGGTTATGTTGAGCCGGACAATTCAATTCCCCTGGTGGAGATTCCCGCCGGAACTTTTAAGTACAAGACAAGCGAAGACGGTGCTGCAAAGAACGTAAAGGTCGGGGCTTTTAAGATTTCTGAGACGGAAGTGACCCAGGGACTCTTTGCCGATGTAATGGGCTACAACCCCAGCAAGTTTGTGGCAGCCGCCGACGAAAGCCAGGAAAAGATGCCTGTGGAGCGGGTGAGCTTTTACGAGGCACTGGTCTTCTGCAACAAGCTCAGCATACAGGAAGATTATGCTCCTGTGTATGAAATCAAGGGCAGCAAAAATCCCGATGACTGGGGAAGTATACCAAAAGAAAGCAACGCTGACTGGAACGACGTTGCCGAAGACCAAACGGCTGACGGTTTCAGGCTTCCCCACGACGCTGAATGGGTTTACGCAGCCCTTGCTGACAATGCTGAAACTTTTACCGGCTACGATGCCACTTATTTTTCAGGCTGCATCACTGACGAAAATCTGAATGAATATGCCTGGTACAAGGCCCGTCTTGATGATGAAGGCAATAACTTGAACGGAGGCAACTCTGAGGGAAAGACCCATGAGGTTGGAAAAAAATCTCCCAACAGCTATGGCCTTTACGACATGAGCGGCAATGTGTGGGAGTGGTGTTTTGAAGCCACTGGTGACGGAAGTTCCCGTGTCCGCAGGGGAGGTGCCTGGGAATCTGAGTGGACAGACCAGCTGTCTGTCTCCGCAAGATGGGATGCCCCTGTTACCGCTGACTGGGACAGCATCGGTTTT
>CAMNHD010000377.1 GCA_946538875.1 uncultured Treponema sp. | reverse complement strand
GAGAATTGCACATTTATGTCCACTCATATAATCAGGCTGACGACTGAATTGTAACCTTTAGGTTGTTTTTAGGTTACACAATTAAAATCACATTATGAACAAAAAAAGTTACAGAAAGTGGGTAAAATAATATGAAGAGAAACAGTGTAATAGCAATGTTACTATTAAGTGGAAGCATAATGCTCACAGGATGTTCTGCAAGTGATGCATTAGAAATATTAAATTCAAAAATAAGCAGTGAAAGCAGCGTAGCAACTACGCAGACAGCAGATGAACAGACTTCACAGGAAAACTCAAGTGAAGAAGCACCAAAAGCCACCGCAGATTCAGGTGAAAACAGTGAGGTTGAGAGCAGTTCTGAAGCATATCTTTCCTCAGGCAGCACAAGTTCAAGCTCCGGTGCTCTTTTAGACACAACAGATATGTTTTCTACAAGAGATCTTGAGCAGGAGGCTGACCTTACTGATGCAACCTATATCACGCTTACAAGCGGTGAAGACGTAAATATTACCGCTGAAGGTGTATATGTGATAAGCGGAACGGCAACAAATACTTCAATCATTGTCGAAGCTGCTGAAGCAAAGGTACAGATAGTTTTGGATGGTGTGACAATCACGAACACTAACTCCCCTGCAATTTATGTAAAAGAAGCAGACAAGGTTTTTGTGACAACGACTGATTCAACAAATACTCTTTCTGTGACAGGAACCTTTACAGCAGACGGAACAACAAATACCGATGCAGTTATCTTTTCCAAGGATGATCTTGTACTTAATGGTGTCGGAACTCTTACTATCAATTCAACAGAAAACGGCATTTCAGGAAAAGATGATATCAAGATCACAGAAGGTACCTACAATATTACAGCAGATGCTGACGCAGTTGAGGCAAACGAATCAATCAGAATTTATGATGGAAATTTTGACATTGTTAGCGGAAAAGACGGCTTCCACAGCGAAAATGACGAAGATAATACAGTAGGTTACATATATGTTCAAGGCGGTACTTTCTCAATTGATGCAACTGAAGACGGAATGCAGGCAACTACTGTTCTTATGATTGACGCAGGAACCTTTGACATAGAAGCAGCAGAAGGTCTTGAGGGAACATATATCCAGATTAATGACGGAAATATTACTATAAACGCATCAGATGATGGTATAAATGCTACCCAGAAGAGCACTTCTTATGATGTAGTAATAGAAATAAACGGCAGTACAATAAATGTAACAATGGGTAGTGGTGACACAGACGCAATTGATGCCAACGGATATATCTATATAAACGGCGGCACAATTAATATTACCGCAAACTCAGCGTTTGACTATGACAAAGGCGCAGAGTTAAACGGTGGCACCGTAACTGTAAATGGCGAAACCATAACAACCATCACAACCTCCATGATGGGAGGCGGCATGGGCGGAGGAATGCGCGGCGGATGGAACAACCAGACCACTGAGCAGGGAACCACAGAGGGCACTGCTCCTGACGGAAACACCCAGTCCGGAACCGCCCCTCAAGGCAACATGCAGTCCGGAGCTGCACCTAATGGAAACATGGGCGGCCAGGGTATGCAGGGCGGCTTTGGAGGTCAGAACTTCCAGGGCGGAAAAGGCGGTCGTTAAAACCGGTTGCTATAAAAAGCCTCGACAACGTCATATGTGTCGAGGCTTTTTTACCCTTTATTAAGTTTATAAGTAAAGAAATTATTGCATCAATATTTCTTCAACGATACGTCTGTCCTGACCAAGCTTTTCGAGTTTCAAGTACTTTTTTACATCAAGTGCCATGGAAAAAGCAAAGGCAATCACTCCAATAATATCATTAAAAAAATCCTGGATTTTATTGTGTTTCATAAGCTACCTCCAGCATAAAAACTGATTTAAAATCTATATATATTTATACGAAGTTCTTATAGCTGTGGCAGAAACAGAAATAATGTCCTGTTTTATAGCTCTAATTACATTAATCAGCGTTCTTTATTACTTTCTTAAGCGCGATCATGATAATAAAGAAATATACAAAGCCGATACAGGCTGTAATAAACTGAAACAGTGAAAATGTAATCTGGAATGTTGCCATTTTCCCCCTAAGAGGGCTCTCAGCGGGAATAAAGGTAGGCAAAAGCCAAAGGGAAATTGTAAGTCCCATGAAAGCCCCCTTTAAAAGAGCACATATAATTGCCATAACATAACTCTTTACGCTATAAAGGCCCTTTGTCCCAAGTACATCTTTTTTCAGAAGAAAATGAACCGCTACGGCAAGCACGGCATTTCCCGCCATTATAAGGGGAATAATCCCCGGAACAGCCATCATGACAGGTGATGCGGCGATTATATATGCTGTAACCGGTGTTATTACACTTAAAATAATTCCACAGGGCAGATTTACCAGGGTAACAGCCAGTGCAATGCAAACATTGATAATCGGCCCCGTAATAAAGATGCTCAGATTCTTAAAAAACTGACTGACAATACATATTGCCAAAAGGATTGCAGTAATTGCAATCTGCTTTGCCCCAAAACTTGTTTTACTCTTTTCCATTTTCTTTCTCCTCTTAAATTATTTTTTATTGCAGCCTGAATATTACTATTGGCTGTAGCGCTTCCCAACTTTTATTATATACGAAAAATTATTGCAATTGCATTGCAGGCTTCATGAAATTTTGACAAAAAAGTTCGTCACAATTAAGTTGTCAGCCAATATATAAGCGGACATAAATGCTTGTTTTCGTCTACGCTGTAT
>CAMNHD010000376.1 GCA_946538875.1 uncultured Treponema sp. | reverse complement strand
GACTCCATGGAGCTTGCGAATCAGCACAGAGCTGTGCCCCTTTACGATATTGGGCAGCATCTGCTCGGAATGGGTTTTTGCAAAATGCTCCTTGCTGAACAAGTCCTTCACATGGCGTTTGAGATGTTCTTTTTTCATGGAAATCTCATAGCAAAGCGGGCTGATTTCGCAAAACAGTTTTCTGGCCATGGCATTACACCTTCTGCATTGATTTGTATTCGCTCAGATATATTGTATCTTAACATATTTCCGGCTTCATTGCAACAGGAAACCGCCGCCTGCGTCGTATTGTGCGGCGGCAGGACAGTGAAAATGCAAAACATCCGGTGTGGTTCAGGCCGCACCGGATGTTGTTATCCCTTGGGATGGAATTTGTGGTAAATGGAATTGAGATTCTGCTTGACCACCTGGGTATAAATCTGGGTGGAGGAGATATCGCTGTGCCCCAGCATCTCCTGGATGGAACGCAGGTCCGCGCCGTTTTCCAGCAGGTGGGCTGCAAAGCTGTGCCGCAGGGTGTGGGGGGTGATATCCTTGTCGATGTTGGCGGTTTGCTGGTAGTGCTTGATGATTTTCCAGAAGCCCTGCCTGGACATCCGCTCGCCGCCCAGATTGACAAACAGGGCGGCCTCGCCGGGATCTGCCACCATGTTGGGCCGAATCTGCTGGATGTAGGTTTGCAGGGCGCGCACCGCCGCGGGATAGAGCGGGATGGTGCGCTCCTTTCCGCCGGAACTGCAGCGGATGAAGCCTACCGGCAGATTCACGTCCTCTACGTTCAAAGAGATCAGTTCACTCACCCGGATGCCTGTGGCATAGAGCAGCTCCAGCATGGCCTTGTCACGGTAGCCCTTCATATCCGTGCACTTGGGCTGCTCCAGCAGCAGCTCTACTTCTTTTCCGGTGAGGATCTGCGGCAGCTTTTTCTCTGCCTTTTTCAGCTGAATTGCCTTTGCCGGATTTGCACTCATCACCCCATCGGAGACCAGGTAGCCGTAGAACCCCTTCAGTGACGCCAGGCTTCTGGCCACAGTGGCGGCGGACTTGCCGTTGTTGGTCATCCAGGCGAAATAGACCGTGAGATTCTGATTGCTCACCTCTGTGAGCGGCAGCTCCAGGTTTGTCTGTACATAGCCGTCAAACTGCCGGATATCACGCATATATGAGGCAACGGTGTTGGCCGAAGCCTTTTTTATTTGCAGGAGATACTCCTCGTAATTTCCAACGTAATCGACCATGATACATCAAGCAATCCTTAACAGGCAAAATAATCGTAAAGCAGCAGACAGACCAGGCATGCCCCGGCATTGGCCCAAATGAGGCCCGTACCGGACCGCCCTGCCACAGCGCTTCGGTGTAAGAGTCTGTGCGCAGTGTACATCTGAAGCGGCAACAGCAGCAGACCATGGCAAAGAAGCTCAGACAGCGTCCTGACCCCATGCCCCAAACCAGAGGCACTGCAGAGGCATAAAAAATACGCCGACACAAAACCCTTGCAGAAAAACAGCAGGCAGCACAGCCCCTGCCCAAAGCAGAGACAGGACAGTACAAGCAGAACCGGAAACCAAAAAACCGAGATTAAGGAGGAAAGCGTAAGCTCTCCGGTGGGAGACAGCAGCGCGTGCTGCCACACCCCGGCCTGCAAAAATCTGGACGCGCCGGCATTGCCGAGAGCCGCGCCAAGGGCAACACAAACCAAAACACGCAGATAAAGCAACCGTTCATCGTCGGAAAAAAACCGGGAAATCAACCGCATCCTTCGCCCTCCAAGCAGGACACCCCAACATCTTGTGGTGAATTATTCTTCAGGGCACAAGTTCTGAGACGGATTATTTCTACCGCTTTTCCAACTCGTCGGCACCCTGTAACTATAAACGATATTCCTTGATATTTCAAGTAGTTTTCGACATTTTTTAAAATTTTGTGAATTATGAACATATTTTATGTTAACAGTGTTATGTTAACTCGTGAACTGCAGGCAAGATTTGGTGGCCCGGCTGCAGCAGGTGCACAACATATTGGCTTTTCCACATGGAACAGACAAAAAAATCCTATGGGCAATCCTCACAAAGGCCGTTGGTGATTTTATCGAAGCTGTTTTTCCCGTGCGCACAGGAATCCGGCTGCTGCCGCGGCGGCAAGGACTGCCCCCACGCTTGCACCAAGATGGACAGGACTCCGCCCTCCGGCCACAGCCAGGAAAACCAGCAGCAGAACACAGAGATACAGAGCTCCTGTGCCCACTGCCGCAGGCAGCTTTCGTTTCCGCGTACGTCCTGCAGCCAGGGCCGAGCCCAGGAGGCCTGAGAGTCCTGCATTTACAATGCCTGCAATTCCCATCCCGTCCAAGGGCAGAATTCCCTTGTCTGTCAGCACCGCTGTCAGCAGGGCCAAAAGCAGACTTATCCCCAGGCATATGCCTGTGCCGACAAGGACGCTGCCCCAAAAACCTACGGAACTGTATCCACCTCTTTTTTTCATTTCAGCTCACTCCCTTCCCTTGATTGTATGAGCCGGTGCGCCTGTCCATGCATGGGCGCAAAAAAACAGCCGCCGGAGCTTCGGCGGCTGTCTTGCGGGATGTCATCTATTGCCGGCTGCGCAGCCAATTGCGCAGGGCCTGTGTCATTTGCTCCAAATGGAGGTCAAAGCAGTGGGTGTCTCCGGGGATTGGTACGAGCGTACAGTTTTGATAGCGCTTTGCGGCTTCTTCCGCATACCGGAAGGGTACTGTGGTATCCGCCTGGCC
>CAMNHD010000375.1 GCA_946538875.1 uncultured Treponema sp. | reverse complement strand
CATGTGAGCTTGTACCGACTGCGATGCCGCGCGCAACAGGGTCTTTAATACGGAAGAGTCTACAGAGGACTTCCGCAAAGATATTACCAAGATTGCCTGTTATTATTATCATTGCCATGGTGATGGGGACTATGCCGCCCATCTCCTGCGAGAGAGCAAGCCCAATTGCCGTTGTGATTGATTTTGGAAGAATAGAGACATATTCTTTGTGCCCCACTGAAAGAACAACGCACATGCCCAGTACAAGTACAAGGTTTGTGAGGACACCGGCAATTATCCCGCCAAGGATGGCCTTCCAGTTCTGCTTGAGTGTCTGGAACTGTTCGTAAAGCGGTACCGCAAGGCAGACAGTTGCGGGTGTAAGGAAGTAGTTCAGGTAGCGTGCACTGTTCTGGTAGACCGTGAACTTTACCTTGAGCAGAACGACCACTGCTATGGAAAGACCTATGGAAATCAGCATTGCGTTCAGGATACGCAGTCTGAGTTTTTTCTTGAGGAACATCCCGATTCCGTATGTTACGAATGTGAGGAAAGTAGCAAAGTAAACTGAATTAAGGGCAAAGTCTTCCATAGTTATTTTTTGTCTCCACGCTGCCTGAGCCGGTTTTCCAGATGTATGATTCCCTGAGTGACCCAACCGCTTACTGCCAGTACGGCTACGGTCGTGACCACGGCAATCAGAATAAACTGCCACCAATACTGCCGCAGTGTGGGTGCCGCATCAATCAGCGCTACACCCGGTGCAACAAACATCATCGGCATAATTTCTATGAGAAAGGATGAAGTCTCCTTTACCTGTTCCACTTTTACGAGCTTGAGCTGAAGGCAAAGCAGCATCAGCAGTAGACCGTAGATGCTTGCCGGTATTGGAAGAGGAATAAGCCTGTTGAGTATTTCGCCGGCGAATGAAATAACCGCTATGATTGCAAACTGCTTTATGTAACGCATGGTCAGATTGGCAGTACGATGCTGTGTCCGTGCTCTCCGTGATGGCCGCATTTTGCGTCCGGGTTATCCTTGAGAGTTCCTTCTAAAAACTGCTTCACAGCAGTGTCCGGGTTTCCTGTAATACCGGCCAGCTGCCTGATTCCCGCATTGTTCAAGGCATCTATGGCTCCCTGGCCGCGGTTTCCAAGAATCAAAGTCTCTACGCCAAGTCCCTTGAGGTAGGTGCAGAGGTCGTGGTGACCGAATCCGCCGTTGTCTATGAGTTTTGAAGAAACGAGTTTTCCATCCTCGATTTCGTAAAGCTTGAAGTACTTTGTCTTACCAAAGTGTTGGAAAACAGTGTCTGTTTCCAAATCGTATGTTGCTGCTATTTTCATGCATATAAGTTAATGAAAAAAAGTGAATTGGGCAAGTGGCACCATATCCGCATCAAAGAAGACTACGCCCGGCTTGGAGGGCGAAAGGCCACCGCAGAGCGGGGGCTGGAGGCGGAAGCCGGAACCCGGAATGACGGGGAATGCGGAGCGGTGTTCACTTATTTCAGTTTGTAAGACTCTGGAAGAAACAGGGTAGTGCAGAAAAATTTTATATCCGTGGACTACTTGCGCTTAATATGCTAGGATACGGAATGCTTTACATAATTAGACATGGAAAAACTGACTGGAATGCCGAGCACAGGCTTCAGGGACGGACCGATATTCCCTTGAACGAAGAGGGCCGCATGATGGCACGGAAGGCTGCCGCTGAATACCGGGACGTGAACTTTGACATCTGTTTCTGCTCTCCGCTTGTGCGGGCGAGGGAGACTGCGCAGATTCTGCTTGAGGGGCGTGATGTCCCAGTGGAGTATGACGAGCGTCTCACTGAAATGTGTTACGGTGAATATGAAGGTGTGGCGCATATTTTCAAGCTGCCTGACTGTCCGATAAAAAATCTTTTTCTGCATCCTGAACTCTACACTGTTCCGGTGAAGGGCGGTGAAAGCTTTGACGAACTGTTTTCGCGCACGGGGGAATTTCTGCGGGAAAAAGTTGACCCGCTTATTGCGCAGGGAAAGGATGTTCTGATTGTGGGGCACGGCGGGATGAATTCCAGTATTGTGACCCAGGTTATGCATCTGGAACTCAAGGATTTCTGGAGCCAGGGAATAGAAAACTGCCGCCTGATGAAACTTCTGTAAAATACTTTTAAAACCTCTTATGAAAGTAAAATTCATGCGGGTATATAATTCCATTTTTGTTAGTTTTAAAAAATTGAGCATTCTGCCCGTCACTTGTAAAATGAAATCATAAAAAAAAGGGAAGCCGCAGACAAAGTGCTGGGGTTTCCAAAGAGGTTTTTACAATGGGAATAGCTTCAATTTTTGAAACAGTCATGCTGATTTGCTTTGGCTGCTCTTGGCCGCTGAATGTGATGAAGGCTTACAAGGCTGGTACTGCAAAGGGAACAAGCCTGCTCTTCATCCTGCTGATTATCACCGGTTATGTCGGGGGAATCACCGCAAAGATTATCAACCATCAGTTCAACTATGTGCTTATCGTGTACTTCTTGAACCTGGCAATTGTACTGGTTAACCTTGGGGTTTATTTCAGAAACATGCACCTTGACCATAACAGGGAAGCTGTAAAGCAGCATTCGGTGCAGCATAAATATTCCGCTTAAGACAAGGCGTAAAAACACAGGAGGACATTATGAACGGTTTTTCTATGGAAGCAAAAAATTACAAATCACTGAATTCGTTTGCCAAGAAGGGAGCATGTGTTCTGTTTGGTACCGGTGTGGACAAGAACATTCCGGTGCTGGAGATTGCGGATG
>CAMNHD010000374.1 GCA_946538875.1 uncultured Treponema sp. | reverse complement strand
GCTTGTTGTCATGGTGACGGTTGCCACTCTTGGAGAGATTTTGCGTCCCTTTGTAACTGTGCTTGAGTATACTGCCCTTAATTACCGCCTGATTCGTCTGCTCCAGTCGGCCTGCTACATTTTTTCATGCGGCATGGCTTATGCCTATTCCACCTATCTGGACTCATATATCAAGACTACCTCCCCTGTGCGTCAGGTTATGAGGTGGGTGAACTTTGGCATATACATGGCCTTTGTCCTTACCATGCTCTTGAATTCGTGGACGGGTTGGGTGGCCTCCTACGACTACTTTGACAAGGAATGGCTGCATGGGCCGCTGTATGCATGGGTTGGCTACGGTGTGCCGGGGTATTTCCTTGCCTATACTTTGATTCACTTTATAAAGGACCTAGGCCGTATTGACCGGAGAATCAGGGTGACGATGTATGTGGCGGTAGGGGTATCCATAATCTTTATGATTCTGCAGCCTCTTATCAACGTGATATCCATTAAAGCCGCTTACGGATGCAGTTTTTCTGTCTACATGTGGTTCTTTGCGGTGGAAAACTTTGACTACACACGGCTCAAGGAGCTTACTGACAGTCTGCGTAAGGCCGAGCAGAAGGCTCAGGGGGCTAATCTTGCCAAAAGCGCTTTCCTGGCCAATATGAGCCATGAGATACGTACTCCGATGACCGCCGTGCTTGGCCTGGACGAAATGATTCTCCAGTCAAACGATAAGGACGAGATTGACGAGTATGCAAAGAATATCCAGACTGCCGGGAAAACTCTTCTTTCGCTTATAAACGACATCCTTGATTTTTCAAAGATTGAGTCCGGGAAGATGGAGATTATTGAGCATCAGTATCATCTTGGGCAGCTGATTGACGAAGTGTGCCTCATGATTAGCATCAAGGCTTCTCAGCAGGGGCTGGTGTTCAAGACTGATGTGGATGAAGACCTCCCTGATCTGCTCTTTGGCGATGACATACGCCTTAGGCAGATTCTCATAAACATTCTGAACAATGCGGTGAAGTACACCAAGAAGGGCTCTGTCAGGCTGAAGGTGCGGGGGCTTGTGACGTTCAAGAGTCTCAGGCTCATACTGGAGGTCAGCGATACTGGTGTGGGAATCCGTAAGGAGAATATCCCCAACCTGTTCAACAGCTTTGAGCGCCTGGACGAAGAAAAGCACCGTACTGTCGAGGGCACTGGACTGGGCCTTGCAATTGTAAAGAATCTTCTGGCCTTGATGGACGGAAGCATAAAGGTTGACAGTGAATACGGAAAGGGGTCTGTCTTTACTGTGGAAATACCGCAAAAAATAGAAGGAAAAACCACGATTTCCGCTTACCACGAGCAGAAAAAGCAGGAAAAGCCTCAGCATACCACGCGTGTGGCACCAAAGGCGCAGGTTCTTGTTGTTGATGACAATTCCGTGAACCTTATAGTGGCGTCGGGCTTTCTTAAGAATACAAAGGTCAATGTCACCACCTGCCTTAGCGGGCGTGAATGTCTTGATCTGATGCGCAACCGTCACTTTGATGTGATTTTCCTTGACCACATGATGCCTGAGATGGATGGTGTGGAAACTTTGGAAAAATCCAGGGAACTTGAGGTAAACATGAACCGCAATACGCCTGTTGTGGCCCTTACAGCAAACGCTATTTCCGGAATGCGCGAAAAGTACCTGCACATGGGTTTTGCCGACTATGTGAGCAAGCCTATAGACAGCGAGCAGCTTTACACGGTGCTTTTCCGCCTGTTGCCTCCTGAACTGGTGGAAGACGACCCTGCTTCCGCATCCCCTAAACCTTTTGTCGCGTCCAGGAAGACCGGGGGAATACGTGGTCTGCTTAACGGCTCGTGGGGTGCAAAAAAAACTGTTCCTGAAAAGTCTGGTGAGGTGTCTGACCCACAGGAACTTGCCTCTCTGATAGAAGAGCCTGTCATAGATGAGTCTTCTGCGCTCAAGCTTTCCGGCGGAAGCCATGCGATGTATGCCACTCTTTTGGAGACTTTCTGCGAGGAAAAGGAAAGCAATCAGACAAAACTGATTAAATTCCTTATGGAAGAGGACTGGGAAAATTACGGTGTCCTTGTTCATGCGGTGAAATCAAATGCACTGGTTGTAGGTTCGCAGGAACTTTCTGAACAGGCCAAGGCTCTTGAACAGGCCTGCAACAGTATCAAGGAAGGTGATACTGGCCTTATTGCCTATGTGCAGGAGAACAACGGCCGCTTTATGCGTCTTTATGCCGATGTGTGTGCCGCTGCCAGGAAACTGGTGTCCAAATACAGATCCTGAACTCAATGCGGTGCTGCGTGACAGGGACTATCCGGTGCTGCGTAACAAGAAGTACCCGCGGCTATGTAACAAGATGTCCTGCTGATTGTTAAAAGTATAAAAATGGGTTAAAATCGAATGACCGGATATTCCGGTAAGGACGTGAATATGACTGTAAAGGCAAGAAGATTGCGTTTGATTTTGAGTGTGGCATTTATGGCCGTCATGGCTACGGCATTTTCCAGTTGTATACTCCTGGCGCTGTTGTTTGGAGGCGGATCTGGAGGACTCGGTGCCGGTAAGGTTTCCTACTGCGATTTAGTTACGGCTGAATCCGGTGAACTCTATGTTGCATGGTCCACGGGTGCTCTGGACAAATATGATCTTTACATCACTATTGAACCGGATGACGGTAATCTTGGTGCTATTCAGCAGACAGAAACGATGGGCAGCCTCCGTATCACTGGTCTGAGTCCATACAAGTATTATACTGCAAAGGCGACAACCTATGA
>CAMNHD010000373.1 GCA_946538875.1 uncultured Treponema sp. | reverse complement strand
GGCATATCGTGGACGGTGAAGGCCGTGTGGCTAATATCCTGAATGCGGAAAACCGGATTTTCCATGAACCGATGCGAGGCAGACTCGGCGCATTCTCCTATTATATCGACAAGGATGGCAACATCCATGTGCAGGACCGTCTGGAGGCTACCGAGAAACAAGCTGCACGCGGTAAGAACGATGACCAGCAATACAACGGTGCCCGTGATTTCTTCCCGCGAGCCAGCACGGCTCCTATCTCTGGAGTGATAACGGCGAAGGAATATGAGCGCTTTATCAAAAAGGCCAGGAAAAAGCAGTCAAAGGGAGAATAATCACAAGTTTCTGTCAATATATGTGATATGGCATTTGTGAAGCCATCCCCTGTCCTGGATATGCTTTAGCAGATGCTGGTTCAACTTGAAACTGACGGGGCCGACTTTATAGTTTGCGATATAACCGTCGTATTTGACATCAAGTTCAATGATTGAATGGCCATCTATCCATTTGTATGTCGCGCCGTCATATGCCAAAGCGTATCTGAGTTCTTTTCGTAGCGCGGAGTTCTTATTTCCAGTTATCTCAAGGAGTGGATAGTTTACGATGAAACTACTTCCGCCGTGTTCCGCCGACTGTTTCTTTATTGTTTCAGATTCCATGAAGTTTGTTACTTTGGAATGGAACGAACCCTCTTTTGCAAACTGCATCAAAAAGCATTGATGTGCCGCTTCCGGACTAAGGATACTACTGAACATGGTAGCTGCAGTGTGGATGGAATAGACCGAACAGCATTCATAAAAGTTCAGTCTTTCCCCAGTCTGGAGTTTTTCGTAGGACTTGTCTTGTCCATAGAATAGATATATCAACCCATTTGTGAAAATAACAATCACAAACAGAATGAATGAAAGAATAATTTTCTTTGATGTTTTCATTTTGTTTGGTTTTTCTTGGTGATAGGCTGCAAGGGAGCTGAGTTTGCTGTGTAATCTTCCCCTACCCGTTGGACGGGGGTTGAAGATTACGGGCGTTGAGGTTGCAAGTAAAGCCTCGTCAGCCGCGGCCTGCTGAGATTAGTACAGGCTTCCGGCAAGTGTAAGCTAATCCTTACCTGTGCGCCGTGCCGGAATGGATTTCTCCACCTTCCATCGACTGCCGCTTTGCACAGTTCCCTCTTGCGGCTATTAAAGACTGCATTTCGAGTGGCTATCCGAATTGGATGACGAGCTATACAGTCTCGAATCCATTCAGGCAAAAAATAATCTGCCTGACATGCGTGACCGGTAGCAAATCAGGCAGATTTTATATAGTATGGAAACTATAGTCTATATGGTTCGCTGCGCCGGTCTCGCATTGAATTCTGATGCAAAGGTAGTCATTATTTTTGATTCTGCAAATAAATTATTACTATTTTCAAAATAGCTTCCAAGGTATTTTCCAATCTTGTATATAATATACAAGATAAAGGGGTTGATTTTGTGAAAACCATTTCCACTTTGTGTTTTTTACAATACATAAACAACAAAGTTGCAACATTCGTAACAAGTTAGTAATGTTTTACAAATAGTTTATTTACCTTTGAGAAGGTTTAACAATACTTATAATGGAAAAGCACATGGTAACACGGGCGTTCAACACAAAGAAAGAGTTGAACGATTATGTGAACATGAAACTGATTGCCAAAGATGCAATCATTTCGATTTTCATCGATGTTGACAAGACCTATGTACTGATGTACTATGAGTAGGACCAGGGAGATCGACCCGGAGGAATACAATGAACCGGTCTATTACTGCAAAAGCTGCCATTCACTTGCCGTGAAGATAGAAGAGTCGTTTGCCAACGAAGATTGGGACGGCTCTTATTGTGGTGTATGCGAGTCGACTGATATCGGGGTGTGCACGATCGGGGAGTGGCTGAAGGAGGAAGAGAGAAGGAAGCAGAAAAGGCGTGAGATAGAATGGAGCAAATAGTGCGTAGGGATGGAGTATTGTATTACGGAAAGCGCAGATGTAACAGTGCCAGCGATGCGTACAGGTTGTTTCAGGAAGACCATGACAAAGCCGTCGTTCGTGCTGCATACAACAAGCTCGGCAGGCTTGGCCAGCGGAAAGAGAGGATTCACGGGTTCGGTTTCGTCAGACCCTGGGACGACGAAGTACCAGGTGAGGAATTTCTCATTCTCGGACAGGTTCCATACCGTATCATGGGAATCCTCGGTATCAGCTACTGCCGCATCGTGGGAATCTGGGACATCCCTCCCATGAGTGAGGAAAAGTTTGAACGGTGGTTTGAATGGGCCTTTACAAAGGACAGCGGCGGATTGGTGCTGCGTGGAAGAAAAGAAGGATTCGGCAGAAGAAAACTGGAGAAGAAAGGATAACTAAAACGATAAAGCTATGGAAGAAAAGAAAGTCAAAATGAATGTCAATCAGGCGGCAAACCGGAAGCTCACCTATGAGGAGCTGAACAAGGTGGCCAGTGAGCTGCATCAGAACTACCAGAAGTTGATGCAGGAGTACCAGCGGGCGATGGAGGCCCTGCAGCGTCGTGACTTTGAGTACACCTCGTTCTTTATTACGATGCTGTTTAAGGTTATGGAGCATCCTGACATGTACACGCAGGATTTCGTCAAGTGGTGTTCCGAGAACATCCAGGGCGCACTCACGACATTCTCCGAAGGGATGAAGGAACAGCAGGCGGAAGAAGAGAAGAAGGCGGATGAAACCGAATAATGTCATCTACTTGAAGTGCAATTCGGCTTCGTTCTGCCGGATGTGGATGGAGTTCATGACTCCGTTCCACAAA
>CAMNHD010000372.1 GCA_946538875.1 uncultured Treponema sp. | reverse complement strand
TCACAGCACATATTTCCCCAGCTCCAATTTCTTTTACACTCTCGTATCTGTCCCCCGAATAAATGCGTATTTCATTAACTTTTTCTTCGCCCAGATAATCTTTTACCTTTAGTTTTCCAGACAAGATTTTTAAATGCGTCACTCTTGTATCCTGTCTATCACGCGAGATTTTGTAGACTATACAGACAGTTTCAGTCTCACATTCCATCGCATCCGGGGCAAGCCGCGGTTCAAAATAATTCTGCAGGACTTCTATAAGCTGTGAGATTCCCTCAAGTTTCAGCGCAGAACCAAACAGACACGGAAATACCTTACGCTGCGAAACAACATTCCTGATATCCTCTGCATCAGGATTTTTTCCTTCAAGAAATTTTTCTGTAAGAAAGTCATCGCAGGATGCAACCGACTCATAAAATGAATCTGCATCAGCGGAGATTGCTCCCGGCACAGAGGCCCCTGTAAAGTCCACAACATCCGCACTCAGAGTTTCTTTTATAGCATTCAAGATTCCAGCCTTATTTGAATCAGGCATGTCCATCTTGTTCACAAATATCGCTGTCGGTATATTCTGCTGCTCCAACAGTGACCAAAGTGTCCTTGTGTGAGCCTGCACACCGTCCGAGGCATTTATCAAGAGTACCGCACAATCAAGCACAGATAAAGTCCTTTCCATTTCAGCACTAAAATCCACATGGCCCGGTGTATCAATCAGAGTAATTTTTTGATTCAAGACTGCCTGCTTGGAAAAAACTGTAATACCCCGCTCACGTTCTATTGCATTGTTATCCAGAAATGCGTTCTTTGAATCTACCCGGCCAAGTTTTCTGATTGCCCCGCATTCATAGAGCAAGGCTTCGGATAAAGTTGTTTTTCCTGCATCAACATGCGCAAGTATTCCTGTTATCAATCTGCTCATATTACTTTCCAGAATTAAGTATATCAGATTCAAGGCTTTTGTTCACCTGCCGCAGAACGTCACCAGGCCAACCTGCTAGCCACTTCACCAAAAACGCGCTATAATCATTTCATGTCAGATTATACAAACAGACTCCTGGACTTTATTTCAAAAAGCCCATCATGTTTTCATGCAGTTAATAATATAAGCGGCATACTTGAACAAAACGGATTCACACGGCTCACAGAAAGTGAATCGTGGAACATAAGTCCAGGCGGCCGTTACTTTGTCACAAGGAATTCTTCCTCCGTAATCTCTTTTATCATACCCAAGGTCCCCTATAATTCATTTTCCATAGTCGCAAGCCACTCTGATTCGCCCTCGTTCAAAATAAAGGAAAACCCGGAGATTAAATCAGAAGCCCAGCTGATAAAACTGAACATAGAAAAATACGGCGGAATGCTCTGTGCTCCATGGTTCGACAGGCCCCTATCCGTTGCAGGCCGGCTGATATGCAGGGAACATCAATCTTCATCAACCGGCGCCAGCCCGACGCTTGTACTTAAGCAGTATCTTGTAGCCCCTGATAAAAATCTGCTGATGATTCCAAGCCTTGCCATACACATGAACCGCAAGTCAAATGAAGAAGCATCATACAATGTGCAGAATGATATGCTACCTGTTTACTCCCTGAACCCGGAAGCAAAACTGATTCCTTCGCTTGCACATGAGCTTGGACTTTTACCAGAAAGCGTTATCTCCGCAGACTTATTTTTATGCGACAGGACAAAGCCAACGCTATGGGGCGCAGAAGACGAATTCATCGCTTCCCCAAGACTGGATGACCTTGAATGCGCATGGACTTCCCTAGAGGCATTTCTAAGTTCCACACCGACCACCAACATACAAGTACACTGTGTGTTCGACAACGAAGAAGTCGGCAGCCAGACACGCCAGGGTGCCGCAGGAACATTTCTTTCCCAGACACTTGAGCGGATAAGCATTTCCCTTGGACAAAGCCGTCCGGACTACATGGGTTCACTTGCAAAAAGCTTTATGGTAAGCGCAGACAATGCCCATGCTGTCCATCCCAACCATGCAGACAAGGCCGATCCAGTCAACCGTCCCCATATCAATCAGGGACCGGTACTGAAATTCAACGCAGCTCAAAAATACACCACTGATGCAATTTCCGCCGCAGTTTTCAAGGAATCCTGTACAAGAGCAGGTGTGCCGCATCAGGTCTTCACCAACCGTTCCGACATGGCAGGAGGTTCTACACTTGGTAATATCAGCGGCACACAAGTGTCAATCAACTGTGTGGATGTGGGCATAGCTCAATGGGCAATGCATTCCCCCTACGAAAGTGCCGGGGCCAGGGATGTGGAATACATGGTCAGGGCTCTGCGTGAATTCTACAATCTAGTCTGGACGCTTAAAGAATAATTTTATATTGAAGGAGAATATAAATGAGCGAATGTATTTTTTGCAAAATCATCGCGGGAGAAATCCCAGGAAAGAAAATCTATGAGGATGACTACACCTTGGCTTTTATGGATGTAGCCAAAGATGTGGACGGTCACACCCTGGTTGTTCCAAAAAAGCATGTCACCAACATTTTGGACTGCGACCAGGAAACCCTGCATCACGTAATGGACACCGTTCAAAAGCTAAGCCGCCACTATATAGAAAACTGTGGATACGACGGTATAAACCTTTACTCTGCAGCCAATGAAAGTTCAGGCCAATCAGTCTTCCACTACCACATGCACATAGTTCCAAGAAAATCAGGAGACGGTGTGCAAGGCTGGCCACAGTTCGGTGGAGCCAAGCACAGTCTTGAAGAGATATTTGAAAAAATCAAATTCTAGAATTACCTGCAGAGTCAAGA
>CAMNHD010000371.1 GCA_946538875.1 uncultured Treponema sp. | reverse complement strand
CCCAAATTGAAGATTCCAGAAAAGAGCAGGATAACATCGTCAATCCTGTTCTAGAAGGTGAGAAAACCGGCATGTGGAAAGCCTTTAACGAGTTCAAGGAACATGGAGTTTTCGATATTGTCGGTGGCTCTGTAGAACTTAATTCCAACAAAAGGATTTCCAGAACCGGATGGAAACAGCTTCAGGCTGCAATGAACATCTACCGCAACAAGAAGTTTGAAACCTTCCGCTATGTTCTGGTTAGCCGTCATACTGGCCGTATTGAAGACCAGCTTGCAGTTTCTTCTCACATGCCTGATGCCTGCGTCGTATCTTCACCAGATAACAACACTCTCCGTCAAGTGATTGCCAGGGCGGAAGCCAAAGACTGCCTTATTGTTGCAGTCCACAACCACCCAAGCGGAAACACAGAAGCAAGTATTCCTGATGACAGAGTAACAAAGAGTCTCAGACAGTCTTGCCGCCGTTCAGACGGACTTCAGAGATTTGCAGGCCACATCATTCTGGACCACGACAACTTCAACCTTTATTCATTGAACAGAGGCTGGAACAGAGTAGATGTAGAACCTTCAAAATCAGATGAACTTGTAAACAAAGAGGCTCCAGACTTATCTATGGAACCGCTTGGCTCGTTTGAAATGCTTAAGAAGGTTGCTGAAAAGATAAATGATACAAACAGCTGGAACGATGACTTTATCCCTGTGGTCTTTACCAATGCAGACAGAAAAGTGAATGCACTCCAGTATTACCATGTATCAGATTTCTTTGAAGACAGCATGAAGCTCAAGAACAAGTTCACATTTGCTGCCCTTGATTCCGGCTCAAATGCCGCATTCCCGATAGTAACAGATGCCTGTCTGGACAAAATGGGACCAGCCCTCAGTGAATCACTTGAGAATCATCTGAAAGAACATTTGACTCACAATGTATTTACAGATGCAGCTATTAAAGGAACAACAATTTCTGAAAAGTACAGCTTAAAGCCTGGTGAAAACTTCTTCTCGGAAGGAGCCTTATTATCAAATAAGAATCCTGAGATTAAGGCTACTTGGGACTGGAAAACCGAAGTTGATCCTCGCCTTTTCCCTTCTGAATATCAGAAAAAGAAAGTCGCAGAAATAGAGCGATAGTTTAATCAAAAGCGGTGGATATAGAAACTATATCCGCCGTTTTTACCACTTTACAACAGGAGTAACACAACCTATGGAAAACGAAGAAAAAGAACTTAAAGCCAATCTGGAAAAAGGAAAGCTCAACGAAGCCGCAGAAGCCCTTAAAAACATGGATTTCAACAGTAAAAACTACAAGGAGCTTCTCGAACTCATAAACCGCATCTCTGCCCTTGCTGCCTCTAACAAACACGAAGAAGAAATTGAACGTGAAGAAGAGCATAAAGCGGAAAACATGAATCAGGAAGATCCTGGACAGTCCTCAGGAAACGACAACGGAACACAAACTGTTACCACAGAAGAAGAGAATCAGGCTGCTCCCATCGTTATGGGGAAGACAGTTCTCCCCTCCTTCATAATCCTGACAAAAGAGGGCCTTGCCGTATGTGAAAACTACACCGTTCAGGAATTCAATAAAGAAAGTAACTCTTATGTTTTAACCGACGGAAACAGAACCTTAATGCTTCCTGCAAAGACCTTTGAAACCATTCTCTCCCCGGAAAAGGCCTATCCAGCACCGGAAAAAGAAAAACCTATCATTGCCGAAGAAGCCCCTGCAGTTGTACAGGGAATGTCTGTAATCCCTGAGTTTTCCATGATTACCCAGAACGGATTAAAGGGATATAAGGGGATGAAACTCCTGAGTCATGACAAAGAATCAAACACCTACATTCTCGGAAATGAAACAAGCTCTCTTTCCGTAAGTGCAAAAACCTTTGAAGAACTCACAAAGCCCGAACGCTATGAAGCCCAGTATGACGAAAACACACCTGCATACGAAAAACTCATTGAAAGCCAGTACGACGACTATTTTAAGCAGCGAGACAACACCGCAAACAATTTCCGTCATAATCTTTCCGTCTACATAAGAAAAGAAGCAAATAATCCTCTGGATGCAATAACCATAGCAAAAGACATTGTTTCAAGGATGGATAAGGAAGAGCAGAAAAAGACCCTGGCACTTATCAACCAGCTCAAAAAGGATGACGAATCAATAAACCAGTTCATTGTGGGCACATACTTCAGGGCAATAAAAGAAGTACCCCTGAACGAAGAATACATTCGTCAGAACAGAAGCGAAAAATCCATCACACGGCCCTTTTATGACACCATAAGCGAAAAAGGCCTGTTAGTAGACAAGGATTCAACCCTTAGAATCGGAGATACAGTCAAAAATATCCCGTTTAAATCGAAAAATGTGCTTGGCCATGGCAACTCGAAAATCTACGAAAACCTCACCGTCATTTCAGCCTCGAAAGAAGGAAATAACATAGTCCTCATGGACGGAAACAAATCCTTCTACACAATCCCCCGCGACGACTTCCTCGCAGGCTACAACAAGCAGCAGGAAAAACAGCACAGGGTCGAGATCCAGCATCAGCGGAAAAATGAGTTTGAGGTGGAGAGGTAAATGAGAATATTGGCAGTTTTTACAATAATTGCCAACATTCTCACACAGGAGGAATATGAACACTTATTTCTTTTGCAACCCTTTTCAGAGGCTCAACAAAATGCCATCCCTTCATTTCATTCCAAAAAAAAGCCATATTTAAATTTCATTCAGGAATTCTTCCACATTCTTGTATTCAATTCCGTTTGAAGCAATACCGGAGCCGCCTTTGT
>CAMNHD010000370.1 GCA_946538875.1 uncultured Treponema sp. | reverse complement strand
CCAACCGCTAGTCAGCTGATAAAATAAAAAGCCCGCGGAAGTCAAAGACGTTTTGCCTGAACTTCCGCGGGCTTATTTTTTATTCGTGCTGAGTGTTTAATACCGCAGCCTTTTGGTCTTCCATGACTTTTTCTACAATCGGATAAAGTCCAAGGTGCGGATCGTCAACCATCGAAACATTTTCTCCAAGTTCGAGCACTTTTCCAGGAGCTTCTGCATTGGTCTTCCACTCCGGGAGCTCTTCATCAGTGAAACGGTTCCTGCCGTTGGGGTTACCGTCACTTATAAAGTTTATCCAGTAACTGGCCATTATATGTTCAAGCTTGTGGTCGGACTGGGTGTAATGCTTTGATTTTGGAACATTTCCGTAAGCATAGATTATTTCGCCTGAATGATTTGTCCCGATTCCGCCATTTTCCTTGGTAAAGTAATACTCCCAAGCATTCTTTCCCTGGTTTGATACGAGATTGTTCCAGACATAATGGCCGTTGGCAAACCATACAGCACCGCAGATCTGGTTCCAGTTATCCTTTGCCTGCTTGTCTGTGTTTCCGGGGTAAAGCGCAATGACTTCATCGGTATATTTGCCAAAGTAAGATTCGATTTTGGAGCGGTAATTCTTTTTTGTCCCGTTGCCGCCAAAGAAGTTGAAGAAGTATCCTTCGTTGAAGTTGAATCCACCGATTACGGCTTCCTCATTGTTGTTACCCTTGCTGTATGTTTCCCAGGGCAGCTCCGTGAGTGCATAGCCGTCAACAGTCATGCTGCTGTTTCTAAGCTTTGTCTTAATCAGCTTGTTCGCTGGAATTGCTCTAAGTTCTTCAAGAGTAGATACCTTGAATTCAGCCATAGTCGCCTTGCCGGTTTTCTGAGCTTCCTCCATTGTGCGGCATGTATGCGAAGGCCATTTGACATTGACGGCTGAACTTTCGCCGATGGCTTTCTTGAACAGTCCCTTCGCAAGAGGTGAGGCACAGAGCGCATTCACTGATGAAGCACCGGCAGATTCCCCTGCTATAGTGATGTTTTCTGCGTCTCCCCCAAACAGGCTTATGTTTGAATGAATCCATTCAAGAGCTTTGATCTGGTCAAGCAGACCATAGTTGCCGGTAGTACCGTTAGGTGACTCCTGGGCAAGTTCCGGAAGGGCAAAGTATCCGAAAACGCCGAGCCTGTAAGCTATTGTGACTGTTATAACACCTTTTTGTGCAAAAACTGTCCCGTCATAGGCTTCTGCGTACGAGCCGCCGCTCATAAGGGAACCGCCGTGGATATACACCAGCACGGGAAGCTTTTGTTCCTGAGGTATATCGGTTGGACGCCAGATGTTCAGGTAAAGACAGTCTTCGCTTATTGGTGCCGAGTCCTGTCTGTCATCTTTATGGTAGATAAAGGAATGATAAACCCAGTTGACAAATGCGGAATTCCGTTCCTGCATTGCAAGAGGTGCAAAACTGTCTGCTTCAAGAATTTGTGTCCATGGCTCCACATCCTGGGGCTCCTTCCAGCGCAGGTCTCCGACAGGGGCTTTTGCATAGGGAATTCCGGCAAACAGTTCAACATTAGTTTTTTCGTCGAACACACCGCGGACAGGTCCGCTTAGGGTTTCTACAACCTCTGTCTGGGCAGATGCTTTTCCTGCCTTAACTATTTTATTGGACGAACAGGAAACCAATGAGAATACGCACACTGTAAGCAAGGCAGTTCCCAGTATCAGTTTGTTTTCAGTCATTTGTTTCTCCTATATGTGTCTATAAATAAGCCTGCGCAGAGTTATATACCCATGCGGCCGGCCACGTAGATTAACGGTTACTATAGTTGTTTTGAATCCAGTTAAGATATTCGCCGCTTTGAATATGTTTTACCCACTCAGAATGGGAGAGGTACCACTTTACTGTCATGAGGAGTCCCTGCTCAAAGCTCATCCTGCGCTCCCAGCCCAATTCCGTCTTGATTTTTGTACAGTCAATGGCATACCTTGCATCGTGACCCGGTCTGTCCTTGACATGAGTGACGGTTGACCTGACCTTCTGTTCGTCAAGAGACGCTTCCTTGCTTGTGAGCTCAATCAATTTGTCAAGGAGTTTTATGTTCTGCCATTCATTTTCACCGCCGATGTTGTATTTTTCACCGCTCCGGCCCTGCCTTAGTATCTGCCATACGGCACGGTTGTGGTCCTCCACATAAATCCAGTCGCGTATATTCCGTCCTTCACCGTAAACCGGGAGATTCTTGCCTTCCTTCATATTCAAAACCATAAGCGGGATGAGTTTTTCCGGGAACTGGTAAGGCCCGTAATTGTTTGTACAGTTACTCAGGGTTATCGGCATGCCGTAAGTATGATGGTAAGCCATTACAAGGTGGTCGCTTGAGGCCTTGGATGCAGAGTAGGGCGAACGGGGATCGTAAGGGGTCGTTTCCGTGAAATAACCGCTTGCCCCAAGGGAACCGTATACTTCATCAGTGGATATATGATGGAAAAGCACATCTTCACGGGGATTGTCCAGGCTTACATTCCAATACTTGCGTGCCACGTCAAGGAGTGTGTATGTTCCTGTAATGTTAGTACGGACAAATGCTTCCGGTCCAAGGATTGAGCGGTCAACATGGCTCTCAGCGGCAAAGTGGACCACAGTGTCGATGTCGTACTGCCTGAAAATCCGCTCAACTTCTGTACGGTCACTGATATCAACTTTCTCAAAAAAGTAACGTGAGCCGCCGAATTCTTTTTCAACTTCGCCAAGGTTTTCCGGGTTACCCGCATAGGTAAGACAGTCGGCATTTACAATAGTGC
>CAMNHD010000369.1 GCA_946538875.1 uncultured Treponema sp. | reverse complement strand
CAGAGCGTTCCTTTCCGTCAAGACCAACAGACTTCTTGTTGTGCTCTTCCTTCTGAAGACGCTGCAATTCTGCAAAAAGCTTGTTTGTGGCGTCAGTAGGACCAGCCAGGAAGCTTGCATCACCGTCGAACGGTGTGTAGTTCAGCTGAATGAATTCACGGACGTTTACTTCGTCCTGCCAAAGGCGACCAGTTTTGAAGCCTTTCCACTCTTCTCTTTCGATCATCTTCGAACCTCTTTGTATAGTAAGTTTTGAAACGATGTTACAATAGTCAGCCAGCTGCGTCGGGATTTCGCCTGCAATTGACTACTAGCAATATACTTCATTCAAGTAAAACTTTCAACCGATTTTGCAAAGTTTTAGGTAAAAATTGGTGCTTTATTTAGTGTGGTTTCTGCATAAACATGCAAAAGATACGCTTTATTTAGTGCATTGATTTTTCCTTAAAATCACTTGTCAACAGCTGTATACTTATACATTTTTCGTGCATGTGTATGCAATAAACTATGCACTACACTTACGGTCGCGCTCCGTATTTGCGGAACCGCGGGCTCGCCCGCTACATGCTGTTTGTGCTTGTAATTATATACGCTTGCCGCTTTCGCGGCAGCACAAACAGAATGTTTCCGCAAATCCGGCCCACTCCCTACGTTTCGTGCATAATTGATTTTACTGCTGAAAATAAAGGATACTCTAAAAAAATCTTTAAATAATCCCCGGGATTCTTGTTTTACTTTAATTTTGCTTTATAATATCAGTAGGTTTAGTTTCAAAAATGCTGTTATTATGGAGGAAAAATGTCAATTTTCCAAAACTATCTTATCCTGTTCCTGGGAAGCACCTACATTGGCGTTACATTCTTAAGCTGGCTTCAAGTTTGCTATCTGCACAACCGTGCCAGCGACTGGCTTAATGGTTTCAAGATTACCCTGATGGTAACTTCCGGCCTTGTTGTTGCCATCCTTTCTATTGTCTACTTCCAGGTTAAGAAACCTCAACAGATTTGCGAAAAATGCAAGGATCCTTCCTACTCTCCTACTGATGAAGACCGCACTGCTGTTCTCAAGATGACTAAGCGCCTGCACATTGTGACTTTGGTTGCTACTGTAGTGGGTTTTCTCTGCGGGAATCTTATTTCCATGAGCATCTCCATTATCAAGGGGGCTATTCCGGCTGATCCCCTAAGAATTGCGATTGTTGTTGCTCAGTCGTGCACTTCTGGGGCGGCGGCGACTCTTTACACCATTCACGCCATGGACTCTCTTATGGGACGGCATCTTTCCCGGCTGCACATCAAGCAGGTGACTGAACAGAGCGGTGCTTCCTCAATAAGCGCTAAACTGGGGCTTGCGGTTATTATTGCAGTGCTCTACGTTGCCCTGAATGTTTCTGTGGTTCCTTACCAGATGGTTGTTTCCACATCTGCTGATTCTGCGAACTACACGCGCTACGTGACCCACGCCTGCACTGTAATGCTGGGTTCGTTCTTCTACTGTCTTCCGCCGCTGGTGATTATTCTCTGGAGCTTGAGGAGCAGAATCAAACAGAATGCGGACACTTTGAACAAGCTTGCAAACGATGGAAATCTTACCTCCCGCCTGGATGTTGAGCTTATTGACGATCTAGGCTATCTTACGGGTACTATCAACCGGATGATGGACCAGGTGGCGGAGATGGTGAATGCGTTCAGGCAGGAGTCTTCTGTGGTTTCCACTTCGGCACAGTCGCTTGAGCAGCTTTCCAAGAGTTCTTCAAGCGCTATCTCCGAGATGGGAATTTCCTTTGACAGAATCGAGTCCGAGTCTTTCAGGCAGGAGCAGCTTGTCAAGTCTGTCGACACTAATGTTCAGGATCTCCGCCACGGCACTGGTGACCTTGAAAAGAATATTCTTGAGCAGAGCTCCGCTATTCAGCAGAATTCGGCTTCAATTGAGCAGATGGTTTCCAGCATTGGCAGCGTTGCTGACATGACAAGGCGTGCGTCCGAACTTTCCAATACTCTGGCCCAGACCAGCGGCAGGGGTAACGAGCTGATCAAGCAGGCGGTGGACTCTATCAACCAGATTCATGAGGCCAGTGCGGAAGTTCAGCAGATTGTGAAGGTCATACAGTCTATTGCTTCGCAGACAAATCTTCTTTCCATGAATGCAGCTATTGAAGCGGCCCACGCCGGCTCTTTTGGTGCAGGCTTTGCGGTTGTTGCAGACGAGGTGCGTTCCCTGGCTTCATCTTCTTCCAGCAGTACAGGCGATATCCAGAAGCGAATCAAGGATATGGCCCAGAAGATTGACGGCGGTGTCCATGCGATTACTGAGGCAGGTGCGGCTTTCCAGCAGATTGCGGACTGCGTGGCGCAGAACCAGAAGCTTATGCAGACGATTTCCGATGCCATGTCTGAACAGAGGATTACGGCTGAGCAGACTATGCGGGTGACGGAATCTGTTACACAGGCGCTTGAGGAGACGAATTCTCTTGTTCATAGACAGGTGGAATATGTCGACAATGTTAAGGACGCTATGGCTGAGGTTGTGAAGTCCTCGGGCCAGGTGGCGGCGGTCATTGCGGAGGGTAAGGCAAGCAGTTCAAATCTTCTTTCCGCGATGGAGCAGGTTGTGCAGAGTGTTGTGTCGAACAAGGCTTCTGTCAACCGCATGAACAAGGAAATCAATTCGTTTGAGCTTTAGGAATGAGGTGGCGCTTGCGCGGAGCCGTGCGCGTTTTGCGGTGACGTGATGCTTGCACCAAGCCGTGCGCGGTTTGCGGTGAGGTAACGTGATGCCTGCGCAAACAGTCCCCCACT
>CAMNHD010000368.1 GCA_946538875.1 uncultured Treponema sp. | reverse complement strand
TGTTTGCGTTGGCGGCAATCTTGATGGCACCTTCGGCGGCAGCGAATGACTCGTGGCCTGCAAGGAATGCAAAGCACTGAGTCTCTTCGCTCAGGAGGCGTGCAGCCAGGTTACCGTGACCGATACCAACCTTGCGGTCATCAGCTACAGAACCTGGCAGACAGAATGCCTGGAGTCCTTCTCCGATTGCTGCAGAAGCGTCGCTACCGGTGATAGTTCCAGCCTTTTCACCCTTCTTGATTGCGATTGCAGAGCCAAGCACATAAGCCCACTTTGCATCCTCGAAACAAATCTGCTGTGTTGACTGGCAGATTTCGTATGGGTCAAAACCACGGGCCTTGCAGAGGTCACGTGCTTCCTGGAGACCTTTCTCCCCTTCGCTAAAACCGTATGCCTTCAGTGCCTTGTTAACCTGAGGAATGCGGCCTTCAAAATCTTCAAATAATGACATAGTAATTTTCCTCGTAATGTTTAGAAAATCGATCGTTTGAGCCTTTCCGTATGAAAATGCAGCGGATTACTCTTTTCTAGGATCGATGAACTTAACCGCACCCTGGTCTTCAGTGATGCGTCCGTAGTGTGTGCGTGCCTTCTCAATGGCTTCCTTAGGCTCAACGCCGGCCTTGAGCGCATCCATGAGCTTGCCGAAGTTGATTGTCTTGTAACCGATAATCTGGTTATCCTTGTCAAGGGCAAGCTGCTCTACGTAGCCTTCTGTCATTTCAAGATAGCGTGGACCTGTCTTTCTTGTGGCGAACATAGTTCCCACCTGGCTGCGGAGGTTCTTTCCAAGATCTTCCAGGGAAGCTCCCACCTTGAGACCTTCCTTTGAATATGCTGACTGTGTGCGGCCGTAGATAATCTGCAGGAACAACTCGCGCATAGCGGTGTTGATTGCATCGCAGACAAGGTCAGTGTTCATTGCTTCGATGATTGTCTTTCCGATAAGGATTTCTGAAGCCATGGCGGCAGAGTGGGTCATACCAGAGCAGCCGATGGTTTCGATAAGGCATTCCTCAATGACGCCGTTCTTGACATTAAGAGTCAGTTTGCAGCAGCCCTGCTGCGGTGCGCACCAACCGATTCCGTGAGTAAAACCGGAAATGTCTTCCTGTTTCTTTGCTGCCACCCATTCCCCTTCTTCAGGAATAGGAGCAGGTCCGTGATAAGCCCCTTTAGCCAGCGGACACATGTGTTCCACTTCTGCAGTGTACTTCATACCTTTACCTCGAGATAATAGTAATAGAGTTTGCGCCCGGCGGACTCTTGAGCCTTCCGTCAGGCACTTTGCTTCATTTTAGCACAAATACGCAACTTGTTTCAATAGCGCAGTCGGATTGTACATGGAAATCAATTTTGACAGAATGCAGACACAAAGCGGCCGCCTCTTCGGCATTCTCTTTACATAAATTGCTTTCCATTAACCCCTTCGTGTTCCTATTGAAAAAAAAATCACAAACAATTATACTTGCCCTACTTTAAAATGACAAAATTTGCAACTTTGTTATTTTGACTGTGTCTAATAATGATGGATAATAAAATTTGCAGGAAAATGGTATGAAAAAAGGAAAATTAATTCTGCTGGCGTTTTGTGCTTCCATGGCGGCAGGCGGCATTCTAAGCTCTTGCCACAACACACTTCTTCCGGCAACTTCTGTGCCGCAAAGCAAAAACAGTTCCAGCCTCTCTGCTCCACAGCAGATTCAGGCCTCACAGGGGCAGAAGCAGTCAGTCACACTTTCGTGGGACATTGTTGACAATGCGGTACGCTACAACATCTACTGCGGGACCACACAGTTCTCTGAATTCCACAAAGTGGGCGTCACTGGAAAAGTCAGCGACTCAAACCTTCAGACAACATACACGCTTTCTTCAACAGCCGGCGCAACGGCCTGGTACGAAGTCAGTGCAGTGGATGCCGCAGGAAATGAAAGCCCCTTAAGCCAGATGGTCTGCGGAACAGTCCTTGCAAAACCATATATTTCTTCTATAGAAGCCAAGTCGGAAGATGACGCGGATTCAGGAACCACAGTCTCATGGTACATGGAAAACGCCTCTCCGGACACTTATGCAGAAAACCTTCTGTATCTGGTGACATGCACCAATTCCTCAGACAGTTCCGAAACATACACTCAGATTGTAAGCGGCACAGTCACAGAAGCCACATTCACAGGACTTGCCCCGAACACAGCCTACGACTATACAGTTGAAGCCTACCTTATCACCAACCAGAACGACTCGGAGTCAGACACATGGACAAAAGTCTCCACCGCGGTCAGAACCTATCCGGATCCGGTAAAGGCACTTACAGCCTCAAAGGGCTCTTCAACAGAAAGCGTGACCCTGAACTTTGAGCTTCCTGACTTTGTCATGATAAAGTCTGACTCAGATGACCTGGAGGCAAAGCCGGTATACCTTAAGATTTACCGCCGCGCCAGCGCCGACGAACACGCCGCCTGGGCAGAAATCATCTCCTACATGGGATTCGACGCCGCCAGGGTGGACGCCGGGGACAGCTCGACCGTAAACCTTGCAAGTCTTACCGGCTCAACAGAATACAAAGACGGACTTCTGGTCGAATGGGCAGATCCGATCGAACTTGAAGCAGGCTGTTCCTATGACTACAAGGTTCAGTCCTTTGCCGACGAAACCACAAAGACAATATCTTCCACAAAGAGCGAAGGGACAACAAGCGGCTGGCGCATGCCTATTCCTTCATTCCACACAAGGGACTATGCAACAACAAGCTCCGTGCCGACAGAGGACGGGGAAGACACCTCAAAGATTACCGGTGCGAGCCTC
>CAMNHD010000367.1 GCA_946538875.1 uncultured Treponema sp. | reverse complement strand
GGAAAGCGAGGACGTCACCCTTGTCAACATAGACGACAATCTGATTGGCCATACGGGAACCTGGCCCCTTACCCGCAACATCTATGCCGACATCATGATAAAGATGAAGGAACTTGGCGCCGAAGCCTTTGTTTCCGACTTGAGCTTTGTCGACAACAGTCCTGTTCTTGCGGATCAGAACTATCTTAATGTAGATCTTCCGCACTATGTGGACACAGACTTTTCCCTGTTGAACGAGACAATTGCCGAAAAAATAGACAGTTTCGGTGACGGCCCTCTTACAGCATCCGATGCAGACGGCATCAAGGAAGAGGTTCTTGTCGCAAGTGAAAAAACTAAGAACAGTATCAAGACTTCCATTGCTTCTGCGAGCAAGAACTATGACCATGACCTTGCCCATGCACTCAAGTTCTTTAACAATTCCTACCTTACACTCTGGATGCAGGCTGACTACGACATGAACAAGGTGGACATGGATTATCTGGAAAGCCATCTTGCAATCAATAATATAGAAGCCGAGGGGGATACCCTTACAAAAGAGTATACTGCTATTCAGCCGGCAATTGACCTTTTGATAAAGAATTCCGCTTCAGCCGGATTTGTAAACGCAGACCCTGACTCCGATGGTTATCTGCGCCGTCTGAGCCTTGTTGCAAAGTACAACGGAAGGTATTACGGTCAGCTGGTCTTTATGCCGGTTCTCCATCATTACGGCGACCCCAAGGTTATAGTCACAAATTCTTCCATCACACTTAAGGATGCAAAGATTTCTGAAACCGAAATCCGCGATATTGTCATTCCACGTGGTGCCGACGGTAGGGTTCTGGTCAAGTTTCCCAAGAAGCGCTATGTTGAGTACAATCAGATTTCCGCCTGGAACATCTACCGGCTCTACCTACTGGAGCGCGACCTTGTGAGAAACCTGCGTACCATGAACGAGAACGGTTACTTCTCCGTCTGGGATGAAGACCTTAATCCGGTTGACTGGTACGACAGTGTGGTTTACTTCCGCGATGAACTGTTCAACGGAGAGTCCGAGGATTTTACCTTTGAAGGTTACATGGAATATCTTGACGGATTCTATGCCGCCACAGAGAAATTCTTTGCAGACGAGACTTACAGGAATGCCCTTTACGAGATGTCCGGCGGTGACCGTGGAATTGACGATGACATAGATTCCTTCTTTGACACTTGCCGTTCCCAGCTTGAGGACATCCGCACATCCCGTGAGCAGACAGGAAAGAAACTTGACGGTGCCATCTGCGTTATAGGAACAACAGCCTCCAGTACAACTGATTACGGCCTTATTTCCTACGAGGAACACTACCCGAACGTGGGTGTCCACGCAACTATGGCCAACCAGCTTTTGAGCCGTGACTTTGTGGATGACAGTCCCTGGTATATCGGTGTGCTGATTGCACTGTTTGTCTGTGTGTTTTACGGCCTTATCTGCTGGAAGATAAAGACTCCCGGCCGCAAGCTTTTGATTGGTTTTGGAATGCTTGTTCTTACAACAGCCACGCTTCTTTTGATTTTTATGCTGACAAAGTGCTACATTGGTACAGCAGTGCCTGTGCTTTCCATGGGTATCACCTTTGTGGCCATGACAGCAATAAGCCTTGTAAGCACTTCCCGCGAAAAGAAGTTCATTCAGGAAAAATTCGGTGCCTATGTTGCGCCTGAAATCGTAAGCGAACTTGTAAAGCACCCTGAATCAGCAAAGGTCGGCGGTGACAATAAGCACATCACTGCCCTGTTCAGCGACGTAAAGACATTCTCAGGCTTTACCGAGACTGTGAACAATGTTGCGACTGACGAAATCCGCAGACACAACGAGGAGGTCAAGGCAGGAAAGTTCCCGGATGAAACACCTCTCAGCGAAGATGAAGTTATAATGAATGGTGCGGGTAAGGGTGCTGAAGAGCTTGTTGCCTATCTTAATGACTACCTTGGTGCCCTTAGTGATGCCATTATGAAGGAACACGGTACAATTGACAAGTATGTTGGAGATGAGATTGTCTCTTTCTTTGGTGCGCCTATAAATGATCCTGACCACGCATGGAATGCCTGTGTAGCTGGTATCCGTATGCTCCAGGCAGAAGCACAGTATAACAAGGAGCATGAGGCTGACCTGCCGATTAATCCGCGGACAGGAAAGCCCTTCCTCCTGAACTCCCGCGTGGGCGTTAACACCGGCGACATGGTTGTAGGAAACATGGGTACAACCCGCAAGCTGAACTACACTGTCATGGGTAACAACGTGAACCTTGCCTCCCGTCTTGAAGGTACAAACAAGGCCTACAAGTCATGGATTATGTGTTCCGACAGCACCTGGAAGGAAGCAACTGCCCGTGAGCACAGCGACTCGCTGATTGCCCGCCGCTTTGACTGTGTACAGGTTGTGAATGTGGTTCAGCCGGTACAGATTTACAATATCCTTGGTCTTAAGAGTGAACTTCCGGCAGAACAGATTGAGGCTGCCGAGATCTTCAACAAGGGTATCGAGTGGTATCTTAAGGGTGCTTCAACACCTGAGGCTCCAAAGGATCCGGAAGATCTTAAAAAAGCCTACCAGTTCTTTAAGCAGGCCCTTGCATGCTACCCGCAGGATGAATCTTCGCAGGTCTTTATGGAACGCTGTATGTTCTTTGTGAAGAACGGACTCCCGGAGCGCTGGGATGGTGTCTACACAATGACGTCAAAATAACAAGCCGTGGGGCCCGGTATGGAGGCCCTTTAGTACCCCGCACTTGGTGCGGGGTATAAGCGGCAGCGCAGGCCGGAACACCGGTGGCTCAAATG
>CAMNHD010000366.1 GCA_946538875.1 uncultured Treponema sp. | reverse complement strand
CTTTCCCTACACGACGCTCTTCCGATCTTCCCAAGCTTCAAGGTTAGAATTTTGGAAATAATCATATTCTAAATCCGATATCTGTAGGTCAGTAGAATCATAATAATTAGAAATAATGGTTTTTTGGCTTTCATTGATTTCAAATTCATTAGACGCTACCTCGTCAATTCCTAATAATGTGTCACAATCAACAAAATTGTAATTGATACCATTTATATTAAATAAATAACATTTCTTTGTAATTCCATCGTTAAATGTTACATCGTATGTATTATCATGCCTTGCAGCCCTTGCATTTTCATTGAGTTTATTTACGCTGTCAGCAACAACAACGATATCAAACTGGTGTCCCGCTGCCTGGGTATCTTCCTGTGATGTTGTCGTATTGTAGTCGGTAATCCTATACTGTTTGCCGGGCTCAAGAGTTGAACCGTCGCGCTTGGCTTTGAGGGCGGACCACGTAATTTCTTCCATATAACTTATGCCCATATCCATAACAGCGCCGGAAAGTTCATTGAGCCCACTTTCATTGCTTACGACAGATGCTGAAAGAGCTGTTAAACCACTATCTCCTTCAAGCGTTGCAACTCTATTATTAAGACTGTTGATAGCTTGTGCTGCTACATACTCGCCAGCAAGAACTGCACCTGAAAGAGCATCAAGGTCAATAGTAAGAGCGGAAACCATCTCACTTAAGCCACTGTCGGCCTCAAGCACCCCAATTCTTTCATCAAGGTCATTAAGGGCGTTGGCAATAAGTTCCTCGTTATCGTAGTTTTGCTTTTGAATTTTACCAAAGGCTTCATTTACTGTATCGGAAGGAAGAATTGCAAGTTCCTCTTCCGTTGTGCCTGATGCAAGTTCATATCCCGTAAGCAAGACATCAGCACCCGTTACTTCCTGGATTGCTTCAAGGTTAATGGTTGTGCTAGCCGATGGACTGTACTTACCCTGTTCAACACCATTAAGGTTCAAGGTCAGTACTCCGTTTGTTTTTGCGGAGATTGACATTACGGAAGCACTTAAAGACCGTGTTGCGGAACTTAAAGACAGTGTTGCAGAGCTTAAAGACTGTGTCGCGGAACTTAAATTTGATAGTTCATTCCAATTTTGTGAAATACTATCATAAACGTCATCAAAGGTGCTACAAGTTCCCGCAGAAAGCCTATTCACGTTTGCACTAAGTGACTGTACCACACCTGAAAGCTGTGTAACACCGGTGTTATGAGAAATAAGCTCGTCGACGTTTTCAAGCCTCTCGTTCAGGTCATTAAAACCGGCTGCAATGGATTCTTCATTGTCAAGCATCTGTTTCTGGAGCTTGCCAAATGCTTCGTTGACGGTATCTTCCTCGGTCAATGAAAGCTCTTCCTCGGTTAAGCCGCTTGCAAGTTCATAACCGGTGAGAAGAATGTATTCACCGTTCATGTGCGTTTCAAGTGTGCCAACCCTCTCGTTAAGGTCATTGAGGGCTCCGGCAACAACTTCTTCGTTTTCCTGTACGTACTCAACCAGTTCTTCCCCAACCGAATTACCAGAAATCTCGTTAACCCTGTCATTCAGATTGTTAAGTGCTGCAGATACGGTCTTCTCGTCTTTGAGAAGTTCACCTGTAAGGGCACTGTATGCGGCTGGGATTGTTGTCGCGCTGTTAATGTAAGGAAGGCCGCTATATGTGTAAGACGGTCCGAGTATCAGGTTGTCAAGTCTGTCGTTGATTGTGTTGAGGGCTGACGATACAACCAACTCGTCATCAAACAATTCCTGTGTGAGTGCACTATATGCATCAGCAATCGTTGTTGAACTGTTAACATAAGGAAGCCCGCTGTAGGTATAACCGCTGCCAAGAATTTTCGAATCTTCAATAAGGGAAATGATTTCTGTTTCACCTATGAACTTTTCGTATTCAGTGCTGGTTTCTCCGGACCCCATCTTTATCCAAAGGGCCGGTTCGTTTGGTGTATGTTGTACTGCTATCTCACCCAGGTATAGACTGGCGCCAGTAGGGGCTGTTGTGCCGGTACTCGTATGTACGTTAATAAGATGTTGCTTTCTTGCCATAAAAATGATATACTTTACACTGTATAAATAGTTAGGTAAAAGTAAAAGCCGGAAGTAATCCCGGCTTAAATAATATTTTTATTTTCTTATACTCTGTTTCTGTAGCGATATACGTGCACGGCACTTGGGGGGGGCGTTCCGAGCAAACCGTGCATTGTTTTTTGGATGTAATCGGAAGCCCACACATCATTTCCAATACACATTGCGATATGCCCGTTCGGATGGTCATTTCCCTTACTGTCCTTGCACGGCGCTATCACAACAACGTCGCAAAGTTCACCGGCCTGGTTAACGGGGATTTCTTGCCATCCGTTCGCTGGAAGGATGTTAAGATAATTTGCTGCCGCCCCTGCCGCCATTCCATGAGGCACCTGCAAACCACCTCTATTTAAAGCCATTCTGACATACTTTGCACAATGTCCACACTTTTTCTTGTTATAACGGGGATATGCATGATTCCTCAACCAATTAGCGGCAAAATTTACATTAAGGGGCTGAGAGGCATCGGCATTCGAACCCTCGCCGCGCTGTTGACCAATATTTGGAACATAGTCTGCTCTCGCTGTGCCTGCTTTTTGGGCTCCGATTAGACCAAGAATGTATTGTAAGAAATCATTGTCACCCTGCGCAACCCTTTCCTTCCAAGAGTCTGGAATGGCCATATTCAGAATCCCTTTTAAGAGGTTTTTGCCACCATTGATGTAATCGGCTGCTTTTGCTGGGGCGGTATCATGATTATAGCCGGGCGTA
>CAMNHD010000365.1 GCA_946538875.1 uncultured Treponema sp. | reverse complement strand
CTGAAGACTGTGAGAGATAAAAGTGTAAGAATCTGCTTCATGGTTTAATATTCTAACACAATTGCTGGGGGTGTCAAGAAAAAAAAAGAACCTTCCGGAAAAGAAAGGTTCTCACAGCAAGAAACAGATATGTGCTTATTCAGCGTCTACAGTGACACCATGGCGCCTCTGCTGGAAACGCTTGAGCATTGCAACTCCGTTCCGTTTATCGTTGTAGACAAAACCGCCGTTCCAATATTCCAGAGCTGCGAACAGTGCGTTACCGCCGTCCTGATCGTCAGATTTCTTTGTGCGGAATGAAACGTAGTTTGAAAGCTCCTCAAAGTTGGAATTATGCAGACAATCAAGCCTCTTGCGGTTGAATTCGTTCCATTTTTCCAAATCCTTGAAGCCTTCACCTTCGTCTTCAACGATAATGTGAGCATGGGTAGCACTGAATGAGTACCACACATGAACCTTTTTGTTGATATCGCAATGGTTACCGTGCTTTACAGCGTTTTTGATAACTTCGCTGATCTGCTGCTCAAGAAGGTTGATCTCCTTGATTTCAAGGGGTGCAGACTGCACGATAAGCAGTGTGAAGTAGCGGATCTGGCGGAAGTCAGATGGGAATTCCTTATAGAGCATATTTGCCTTGTCGAACAACGGATCATTGCCGTCAGAGCGGAGTTCTTTAATTTCTTCCATAAAAGTCTGCCCCCAGTTACTCGTTGATCATGAGTAAAGCTTCTTCTACACTGTTTGCGATAGGGAAGTACCCCATCAGTTTGGTCAATTCGATAACCTTCTTAACAGATCCATGAATGTTGGAGATGTACAGCTTAAGGTTCATCTTTTTGATTGTTGAACAAATATAGATGAGTGCACCGATTCCAGAAGAATCGATGTAGTCTACCTGCTCCAGGTTGATAATGAAGGATTTTACGTTTTTTTCCAACATCTTCATCACCAGTTCCTTGAGCTTGTAGGAATTGTACAAGTCCATTTCACCGTTTACATCAATGATGTAGACTTCCCCGTTTTTCCTTATTTTCAGTTCCATAAGTTTCACTCCTTATCGCACTATATACTGAATAATTAGTCAGTCCTGAATAATCATTACTGAACTTTAATTATTAGCAATGACTGGTCATCATGCTGCACAGCATTGCCGCTGAATTTCTTGATATCAGCTTTTACTATATTTGCTATATCCTTGCTTGACTTGCCACGGTTTGCCGCGACCAGTTTTAGCAGGGAATCTGCACCATATTGCTGCCCCTGATCATTAAGGGTTTCCACCAAACCATCGGTGTATGTAACTATTATATCACCATTTTTGAGATTTTGCACAAAATCTTTATAATCTGTTGTTTTTTCTACACCGATAGGCTCGGAATTCTGACTTATGCACTCAAACTGGCCGCTGGATGCCTCAAGCTTGTACACAGGAATGTTTCCGCCAGTTGAGAATTCCATTGTACGGTTGAGCGGATTGTAGTTCAAGAGGGCAACGGAACCAAAGTGGTCGGTGCTGAATACTTCGCCGGCAACACCACGGTTGACCCAGGAAAGAATCTTTCCGGCGCTCTGTGTGGTATTGACAACAAGACGTATCATGGCGCGGACCATAGTCATTATGATCATGGAGTTGATACCCTTTCCGGCAATGTCGCTCATGACAAATGAAACCCTGTCCCTGCGGCTTGTGATTACATCATAGTAGTCACCGCAGACGCCTTCTGAAAGTTCCTGTATTGCTCCGGTCTGGAGTCCCTGTACTGACGGGAGACGTACAGGCTTGTACATGTTCTGTATGCGTGTTGCAATCTCTGATTCCTTGGAAATCTCTGAATGTTCGATAACATCGCTGACAGTCTGAACGTTTTTGACTGTGGCGTCCGCAAAGTCGGAGAGGGTAGTGGCAACCTTGAGGTCATCTTCCGTGAAGAGAGGAGCTCCGTGTCTGCGGGCAAAGGCTGTGACACCGATAACAGTGTCCTGGATTTTCATCGGGACAATGATGTAGCTTCCGCACTCAAGGAATTCCTCAGGACCGTTCTGGAAAATGCGGTCATCCATTTCAGGGCGTGTAATCAGCTCGGGACGGCCTGTCGTTGCGATTTCTCCAAAGAGATTGTCGCGCAGCGGGAAGCTTGCGAATTTGAAGTTTGTGGCAACTCTTACCGGTTTGTGAGGCATGTCGGAGGGCAGCTTGTATGGCGGAGGAAAGTCCCCGTCGAATGCCTTGACAGAAACCACATCCTCAAAGTCGTCGACCAGAAGGATTGCGGCACCGTCTGCCTTTATTTCTTTTTCTATAGTCTTGTTGATGTATTCAAGGAGGGCTGTGAGACCCTTTTCCGAAGTGTAGGCATCTGTTGCGTGCACCATGAAGTCACGGCTGATGTTGAGCATTGACTGGTCCGATTCGCTGAGGTCCTTGAGCCTTTCCTGAGCGGCTTCCATTTCCTTTGCGGCTTTGAGGGCTGC
Source organism: uncultured Treponema sp. (assembly GCA_946538875.1). Next base: position 340 of record CAMNHD010000365.1, on the reverse strand, counting down.
CTCGTTGTATGACTTGGGCACAAGTGTCTCGATTTTCTTTGGCTCGAATGTGGCGAGCACTATGCAGTATGGAATCAGCAGGAACATGGCAAGAGCGATGGCAAAACCGCAGTAGAGCAGTGTATAGGAGTCCGCCTGCTTTATTACGATGAGGATTCCTGTTGCCATTGTTGCCAGTATGACTATGCCTGTGGAGACAAAGGATATGAAGCTTACACGGGCTGTACTACGCCTGCGAATTACAATCAGCAGGGCCAACACTGCAATGGCGATGGCACTGATAGCGAAAAGAGGTATGTATGCAAGATTCGCGTCAATAGTCAATGTAAAACTCCCTGTA